>DASRBM010000189.1:0-3493 GCA_035653635.1 Acidimicrobiales bacterium
GCCCCGGTCGACGTGGCCGGCGCCCGCCACCACCGTCTGGCCGTCGGCCACGAGCCCGGCGAGCACCAACGCCGCACCGGCCCGCAGGTCGGACGCCCGCACCGGCGCGCCCGACAAGCGCCGAACGCCGCGCACCACCGCGTGGTGGCCTTCGGTGCGGATGTCCGCCCCCATGCGCCGGAGCTCGTCGACATAGCGGAAGCGTCCCGAGAAGAGGTTCTCGCTCACGATGCCCACACCGTCGGCCAGGCTCAGCATGGTCACGACGAACGGCTTGTAGTCGGTCGCCACCCCCGGATAGGGCAGCGTGGCCACGTCGACACTGTGGAGGCGGCCCTCCATGGCCACCCGCAGACCGCTCGGCGCCTGCTCCACCTGCAGGCCCATGTCGCCCATCTTGCGCAGAAGCATGTCCATGTGATCGGCGCGGGCGTCCTCGACGACCACCTCGCCTCCGGCCACGCCGACGGCGGCGAGGAAGGTGGCGGCCACCACGCGGTCGGGGATCACCTGGTGCGGACCCGGCGCCGGATGCAGCTGCTCCACGCCCTCGATCTCGACGTGCGAGGTGCCCGCCCCCCGGATCTGCGCCCCCATGGACGTGAGCAGACGGGCGAGATCGGCGACCTCCGGCTCGCGCGCCGCGTTCTCGATCACGGTCGTCCCCTTGGCGAGCACCGCCGCCATGATCAGGTTGTCGGTGGCGGTGTGACTCGGGTACTCGAAGACGACGCGGTTGCCCACGAGACGCGCCGCTGGCGCACCGGGGACATGTCCCTGCACGTTGCCGTGGACGGTGGCGAACTCGGCGCCGAGCAGCGACAGGCCGTGCAGGTGGATGTCGATGGGCCGGCTGCCGAAGTCGTCACCCCCGGGCAGCGGCACGCTGGCCCGACCGGTGCGGGTGAGGAGCGGGCCGAGGACCACCACCGACGCGCGAAGTCGGTCGGCCAGCTCGTAGGGGGCCTCCGGGTTGAGCTCCGCCGGTGTGTCGATGACGAGGTCACCGGGGTCGTCGCCCGACGCGGCCTGTCGCTCGCACCCCATACCGAGCGCGTGGAGCACCTCGGCCATGATCTCGACGTCGACGATGCGCGGCACGCCGCGCAACACGTGCCGGCCCTCGGCCAGCATGCAGGCGGCCATGAGCTTGAGCGCGGAATTCTTGGCGCCGCCGGCGCGCACGGTGCCGACCAGCGGGCCGCTCGGTTCGACGACGAAGCTGCCGCCGTCAGGCATGGGCGGGCCCCGTCCCCGGGTAGGGCCCCGTGCGACCGGCGGAGACCGGTCCATCCGGCGCGTCCGCCGCGCCGGGCGTGCTCGGCTCCCGGCCGTCGCAGGTGGCGGCGGAACGGGCGACGCGGCTGGTCATCGGCACAAGCCTACGACGCTCGCGCACGGTGCCGGACTGCTCGCCGCCTGTCCTTTCGACGCGGTCGCGTTATCGTCGGGGCGTGGCTCCCAACCCGCAGGCACCCGATCGCAACCTGGCCATGGAGCTCGTCCGCGTCACCGAGGCGGCGGCGATGGCCGCCGGCCGCTGGATGGGGCGGGGCGACAAGGAAGGCGCCGACGGCGCCGCGGTCGAGGCCATGCGCGTCGTCCTCTCCACGGTGTCGATGGACGGCGTGGTCGTCATCGGCGAAGGAGAGAAGGACCACGCGCCCATGCTCTACAACGGCGAGCGCATCGGCGACGGCTCGCCCCCGCTGACCGACATCGCCGTCGACCCGATCGACGGCACCACCCTGACCTCCCTCGGTCGCGGCGGCGCGCTGTCGGTCATCGCCGTGTCCGAGCGGGGCACGATGTTCAACCCCGGCCCCTGCGTGTACATGGAGAAGCTGGCCGTGGGGCCGAAGGCGCGCGGCGCCATCGACATCCGGCTGTCGGCCACCGACAACATCGAGGCCGTCGCCAAGGCGCTGGGCAAGTCCGTGCGCGACGTGACCGCCGTCATCCTCGACCGCGAACGTCACCACGGGCTCATCGACGAGGTCCGCTCGAGCGGCGCCCGCATACGCCTGATCACCGACGGCGACGTGGCCGGCGCCATCTCCACGGCCTGGCCCGAATCGGGCGTCGACATCCTCCTCGGCACCGGGGGGACACCCGAGGGCGTCATCGCCGCCGCCGCGCTCAAGTCGATGGGCGGCGAGATGCTCGGCAAGCTGTGGCCGCGCGACGACGAGGAGCGCCGGGCCGCGCTCGACGCCGGCTACGACCTCGACGCCGTGCTCACCACGGACGACCTGGTGAAGGGTGACAACTGCTTCTTCGCCGCCACCGGCATCACCGACGGCGAGCTGCTGCAGGGCGTGCGCTACCACGACTTCGGCGCCACGACGCAGTCGCTCGTCATGCGCTCGCGTTCGGGCACGGTCCGCTTCGTGAGCGCCCGCCACCCCCTCGACAAGCTGCGCGAGTTCAGCCAGATCGAATTCGGCTGAGACGCCGCCCTAGCGGGCGGTGATGTACTCGACGAGCTCCTTGCGGTCCTTTTCGAGTTCGTCGATGCGGCTCTTCACCACGTCGCCGATGCTCACGATGCCGCACAGCAGGCCGTCGCGCACGACCGGGACGTGGCGCACCCGGCGGTTCGTCATCACGGTCATGAGCGAGTCGACCTCCTCTTCGGGGGTCGTCGTCGCCACCGCCGCGGTCATGATCGAGCCGACGGGCTCGGTCAATACCGAGCGGCCGGGCATGGCCAGGGCACGCACGATGTCGCGCTCGGAGAGGATCCCCTCGATGTGCTCGCCGTCGCCGGACACGACCAGGGCCCCGATCCCGTGGCGGGCCAGTTCCGCCACCGCATCGGATACCGGGGCGTCGGCCGCGATGGTGGCGACCGCCCCTCCCTTCACCGCCAGCAGGGACTCGACACGCACCGGCCACCTCCTCCGGCCTGTCCGGTGCCCGACGGCGCCGGAGGCTCGTGGCCCCAGTCTACGGGGGTGGCGCAGGGCCGACCAGGGTCGGCCCCGGACCCTCAGGCGCCGCCCGTGAAGGCCTTCGTGGCCTGGGCCATGTCGAAGTAGTCGCGCCAGGCGCAGATCCGCCCGTCACGGATCTCGAAGACGCCCATGACCGGCAGCGGCGCCACCACGTCGCCCACGTAGAAGGTGTCCACCCGCTCGGTCATGACGACGTCGCCGCGCACGGCAAGGTGCGAGGTCTCGAACTCGAGGCGGTCGCACATGGCGAAGAAGCCGGCCAGGAACGTGATGGTGTCGTCGATGCCGACGGCGGGGTCCATGGGGATGTTGTGGTAGACGACGTCGTCGGTGAAGTACGGGCGCAGCGCCTCGGCATCGTGCTTGGTCACGGCGGCGAAGAATTCGCGGACGACCTGCTCGGGATCGCGCACGCTGGTCATGGACGGCCTCCTCGGTCGGGCGTCACGTTAGACGAGCACGTCCGTCTCCTCACCCGAGCGGGCGAGCCGCGCGCCCTCGGACGAGCCGGGGTCACGGCCGACACCGTGACGGCC
>DASRBM010000190.1:0-3862 GCA_035653635.1 Acidimicrobiales bacterium
GACACGGCGTCGACCGCACCGGCGGCCGAGCTCCTGGGCCTCGGACTCATGAAAGGGCTCCTCTCGTGCCCTCGGCGACGCTCTGCGGCGACGCGTGGGTTGCCATGTCGGCCGCCCCCGGGGGCAGCGCGTAGATGAGACAGTCGGCTCCGCCGTGCACGGCCGTGCCCGATGCGCGGAGGTGGTCGGCCAGGCCCGGGTAGCGCTCCAACCACCATCGGGCCGTCGGGGGGAACACGAGGTAGTGGCACCCGGCCCGCCGCAGGCCGTCCACCTGGGCGACGGCTTCGGCGTCGTCGGCCGGGTACCAGCCGGCGTAGCTGCCGTCGGGCGATGCGGGGAAGTGCCGCAGCTTCCGACCCGGGGCCTCGAGCAGACGGTCGTCGCCTCGGGTCACCACCGCGGCGCCGGCGCCTTCGGGTACCGCGGCGGAGATGGCGGCGGCCACCGAGCGGCACAGCGCGTCGTAGGCCTCGTCGTCCCTGCCGGCGGGAAGTTCCCAGCCGTGGCCCCACTTCTCCTCGAAGCGGGCCCGGTTGCGGTCGAACAGGGCCTGGTGCTCGCCGTTCGCCACGAGCGCGCCGAAGGAGCCCCGGCCGAAGTGGTGGACGAACACGTCCTCGGCGCAGACGAGCCGGTACCCGGCGGCGCGGAGACGTTCGGCGTAGTCGTCGTCCTCGAAGAGCCCGAGCCCGAAGCCCTCGTCGAGCGGCCCGATCCGGCGGTACGTGTCGCGTCGCAGCGCCACGCAGAACATGGTGAGCACCGTCGCCTCGCGCTGGGCGCCGTCCTGAGGTCGCTGGGCGGCGAAGGCGAGCATCTGCCCGTAGGTCGAGTAGCCACAGCGCACGCGCGACACCCCGGACGCCTCGTTCGACACCGGCCCCACCATGCCGACCGACGGGTCCTCGAGATGGCGGCACAACCCGGCCAGCCATCCCGGCGTGACGATGGTGTCGCTATTGAGCACGACGAGCACCTCGCCCCGGGCGCTCGCGAGGCCCTGGTTGACAGCGGCCGGGAATCCGGCGTTCACGGCGTTGGCCACGAGCCGGATGCGGGCGTCGCGGGCGGCCGCCTCCCGCAGATAGCCGAGGGTGTCGGGGCCCGAGGCGTTGTCCACCACGACCGCCTCCCAGGAGGGTCCTTCGGTGTTGGCGAGCAGGCTCTCGAGGCAGAGCCGGGTGAGCACCGGGCTGTCGTGGGTGACGACCACCACGCTGGCCCGGGGCCACGACGACGCCGTGCGGCGGGGGGTCTCGCCGTCGCCCGTCGCGGTGGCGTCCGGCGCGGTGGCTGCCCGTACGCGGGCCACGGTGTCGGCCACGAGTTCGAGCGGATGCTTGCGCAGCGGCTCGATGACGAGGTCGGCCACGAGCGCCCCGCCCGCCACCACGGCGTCACGGGCCAGGGCGGCAGAGGAGCTCCGGTGCCGTGGCTCGACGGCGAGCCCGACGGCATGCAGCAGCGGCGGCAGCACGACGTCGTGGGCGAAGTATCGACGGGCGATGTCGCGGGCGGCCCGGCCATGGGCGACCGGATCGGCGGTCACCGCCTCCACGGCGGCAGCCGCCTCGTCCGCATCGGTGAAGGGGAAGAGTCCGGCACCGGTGGGGAGCACCTCGGAGTACCCGGTGTCCTGGGTGACGACGGGGCGGCCGGCGGCGAGGTACGTGGCGCTGCGGTCGCTGAACCACCCGCTGCGCAGGCGCACGTTCTGATCCTTCGCGACGGTGAACTCGGCGAGCGAGGAACGGATGAACCCGCGGTAGGCGTCGATGGACGACGAGAGCGGCTCGGCCCGACCCACGGTCCAGCCGTGGGACTCGAGCAGGGTCCGGTCGTCGTCGCCGGCGCCGGCCAGCCGCAGTTCGAAGGACCGGCCGGTGCGGACAGGGAGGTCGATGACCTTCAGGAACTCGTGCTTCTTGCTCCACAGGTAGGTCTCCCCGCCGAGCGACACGTTCCGCCACTGCTGGTCCCAGCTGGCCACGGTGGTGAAGGGACCGTCGACCGTTGGTGGGGTGGTCTCCCAGAGGTCGAGCACGACCGGCTGGCGGGTGGGCACGAAGGTGAAGCGCTCGGACGCCGGCAGCAGGCAACCCGGCCGGCCCCAGCATTCGGCGAAGGTGAAATGGGCGCAGTGGGCGTCGAGGAACGCCACCGTGTCGGCGTTGTCCTCCGCCAGCTCGATCTGGAGCTGCACCGGGTCCGTCTCCAGGTAGACGAGGCGTCCGGTGGCGGCATGCTCCTCGAGCGGCTGCGTGCCGCCGTGGAGGTTCACGATGCAGGCGGCGTCCTTGTAGAGGCGCTGCAGCTCGTCCCCGCTCATGCCGTAGCAGCGGCCGTCGTCGTGCAGGGCGTGGAAGGCCCAGCGCCGGTCGAAGCCGAAGCGGTGCATGACCGAGGCGATGTAGGCCGCGGCCATGGCCGAACCGTCGTCGTCGGGGCTGCGCATGAGCATGGAGGGGGTGCGGGCGTGGGCCTCCACGTAGTACGCCTCGAAACCGAGCAGATCGAGCCCGAGCAGGTAGTGGACGGCCTGCCACACGACCCCGGCGACGGGCATCTTGCTCATCATCCCGAGCACCACGATCTTCGGCTTGTCGCTCACCCGACCACCCCGCCGATCACCGACGCGGCCGGTTCGTCCCCCTCGTCCCCGGCGGTTTCGACGAGGGCGTCGCCGTCGCCTGCGACCGCTGCGCCGGGCAGGGCGAAGGCCGGGCAGCCGCGGGCCACGCGCGGCGCCAACGAGCTCACGACGCCCTCCGACTGCAAGGTGTGGAGCACGCAGTAGAGCCCGCGACGGGCGAGCAGCTCCTCGTGACGCCCACGCTCCACGATCTGGCCGTCGTTCACGACGAGGATGAGATCGGCGTGGCGGATGGTGGAGAGCCGGTGGGCGACGATGAAGGTCGTCTTGCCCTCCATCAGGCGCTCCAGCGCCTGCAGGATCGGACGCTCGGTCTGCGAGTCGATGGACGACGTCGGCTCGTCCAGGATGAGGATCGGCGCGTCCTTCAGGAACGCCCGGGCGATGGCGATGCGCTGGCGCTCACCACCCGACACCCGGGCGCCGCGCTCGCCGAGGAGCGTGTCGTAGCCGCCCGGGAGACGGCTGATGAAGTCGTGCGCGTTGGCGGCGCGGGCCGCCTCTTCGATGGCGTCGTCGTCGGCGTCGAGCCGGCCGTAGCGGATGTTCTCGCGGATGCTGCGCGAGAAGAGCAGGGGATCCTGGGAGACCACGCTGACCAGCTCGCGGACCGAGGCGAGGGTCAGGTCCCGCAGGTCGTGGCCGTCGACGAGCACCCGCCCGGCCGTCGGATCGAGAAAGCGGGGGATCATGCTCACGAGGGTCGACTTGCCGGCGCCGGTCGGTCCCACCACGGCCACGACCTGGCCGCTCCTCGCTTCGAAGTCGACGTCGTGCAGCGCTTCGGGCCGGCCCCGGTAGGCGAAACGGACCGACTCGAAGCGCACGTTGCCCTTCGTCGCGTGGAGCGGAACCGCCCCGGGCCGGTCGTCCACGTCGGGCTCCGTCTCGAGCAGTTGCCGGGCGAAGCGGATGGCGATGAGCTGGTTCTGCAGCGTCGCCAGCGTCCCGCTGATCGTCTCGAGCGGCTGATAGATGGAGCGGATGTAGGAGAGCAGGACCAGGAGCTCTCCGACCGACAGCCGGTGGGACACCACCGCGTGCGCACCGAGGAACAGCACGAGGGCGATCCCCGCCGCGCTCGCCACCGTCACCACCAGCGAGAAGACGGTCTGGGCGACCGTCACATGCACCCGGGCCTTCACCGAGCGCTCTCCCTGCTGGCGGAACAGGTCGTACTCGTAGCGCTGGCGGTTGAAGGCGGTG
>DASRBM010000191.1:0-3730 GCA_035653635.1 Acidimicrobiales bacterium
CGCGGTCGAGGTGACTCGGGTACTCGATGATGCCGAGCATGGCGCCGGCACGCACCACCCGTGCCAGTTCATCCCGACCGATCCGGCGCACGGCCGCATCGAGACCCTCCCCGAAGCGCACCGTCCCGCCGGGGAGCACCCACAGGCCTCGGCACGGACCGCGCTGCCGCTCGACCAGGAGCACGCCCTCGGCGTCGCGGATCACGAGCTCCACGGTCAGGCGGGGGACGCGACGGTAGATCCGGTGGTACTCCTCCTCGGGGAGCGCTTGCGGCGCAGGACGCCCCGCGCCGACGCGGGACCTGGCTCCCTGAGACAGTCCGGTGTCAGGTGAAGATGATCTGGCCACCGGCGGCCATGGCGTAGAACTCGCCCACGGTGATGATGTCGCGGATCTGGGGGATGAAGTCGTTCTTCTCCAGACCGAACAGGTCGACTGACGCCTTGCAGGCGTAGAGCCCCGCCCCGGTGTCGGCGATCATCTCCACGAACTCGGGGATCGACGGGATGTCGAGCTTCTCCATCTTCGTCGTCATGTAGTGCGTCATCACCGAGGAGATGCCGGGCAGACCGCCGAGCATGGTGGCCAGATGCAGACCGGGGTTCCCGACGGTCGCCACCTTGATGTGGTCGTGGCGGGCCTTGTGGATGGCGTCGAGGCCGAAGAAGGTGAAGAACAGATTCGCCTCCATCCCCTCGGCACGAGCGCCGTTGGCCATGATCAGTCCCGGATAGACACCTTCGAGCGACCCCTTCGAGATGATGATCGACACCTTGTGAATCGGTTCGGCCTCGCCGAGTCCTCTTTCGATCGCCTGGTCCATCGCTCGCTCCTTGTGGTCCGTCCCTCGTCCTTCGCCGGCGGTGCCGGATTGCCGGAGGAATCGCGTGTCAGATGCAGCCGCGCGGCTTCGGGATGCCGGCGATGCGCGCCGCCAGCTTCGCCGGCCCCTTCGGGAAGAGCTCGTAGAGCTCCTTGATCGAGATCCCCGACGTCTTGCCGAGCACCCGCACCGTCGGACCCTCGCCCTTGTCGAGGTAGGCGGTGCGCATGAACTTCACCACCCGCCAGTGGTCCTCGGTGAGCGGTCCCACGCCCGCCTGTGCTGCGATGGCGGGCGCCATCGCCTCCGTCCACTGCTCGGGATGGAGGAAGAAGCCTTCGCCGTCCACCTCCACGGTGACGCCGGCGTAGATCTCGCTGGGCATGGTCAGGCCTCCTTGTCGAACTCCTTACCGGCCCTCGGCATGGCCGAGGTGATGCCGGGCACGTCGTAGCCGGGAAGGAGCACGTGCCAGTAGAAGGGCTCGAACAGTCGTTTCCCGGCGTGGCACAGCCGTGACCGGCGCATGAGCGGCAGTCCGACCGGCCCCGGGTAGTGACCAGGCAGGGGTTGCGTGTCGTAGTTGAAGTCGACGAGCAGCGCCCGTCCGAATCCCGTCTCGACGAAGCAGTTGGTGTGGCCGTCGAACTGGGCGAGGGGCGGCTCACCGCGGAGATGGCAGGCGATGTTCTCGACCACCACGTCGCCCTCGAAGTGCGCCACCGAGCCCGCCTTGGAGGTCGGGACGTCCGCCCCGTCACCCACCACGAACACGTCAGGCGACGCCTTGCTCTGCAAGCTGTGGATGTCACAGGGCACGAAGCCGAGCTCGTCACCGAGGCCGGGGGAGTGCGCCAGGTAGGCGGGTCCCTCGTGGAGCGGCACCATCACGGCCAGATCGAAGGGGATCTCGCGGCCGTCGTACGACACGAGGCGCCCGCCGGCGCCGTCCACCTCACCGGTGGCGAACTCGGTCGCCAGCGTGATGCCCTTCTCCGCCAGCAGACCTCCGAGCGCGGCGGACGCCACCGGCTTCGTGAAGGCGCCGTCGAGCGGGGTCACGAAGGTGATGTCGACCCGGTGCCGCAGACCGCGCCGGCGGAAGTACCAGTCGGCCAGGAAGGCGAACTCGAGGGGCGCAACCGGGCACTTGATGGGCAGGTCGACGAAGCCGACCACGAGCCGGCCCCGGTCGAAGGACGCCAGGGCACCGGTCAGGGACGTGGCGCCGGGCATGTCGTAGAAGGTGAACACCTTCTCCCGCCATCCCGGTCCTACGAGGCCCTCCGTCTCCTCCGGCACCAACCGTGCTCCAGTCGCCACCACCAGGACGTCGTAGGGGAGCCGGTCCCCGCTCTCGAGGGTGACGGCCCGGGTCTCCACGTCCACGTGGGCGACCCTCCCCTGGTGGAAGGTCACGTCGGGCAGCAGTCGGGCATGGCGGGACCGCACCAGCCGGCGCGCCGGGGCCAGGCCGAAGGGCACGAACAACAGGCCCGGCTGGTAGAGGTGACGGTCGTCGCCGTCCACCACGGTGATGGCGAGCTCCGACGCCGGGAACCGGCGCCGCAGGCGGTTGGCCACCAGCGTGCCCCCGGTACCGCCTCCGAGGACGAGCACACGCCGTGCCATATCTAAAGCGGACCGTGCCGGGGGAGTCCGGGGTAGGTCCGAAGGTCACCGTCCGGGGGGCGCAGCGGTGCTCGCCATAGGCCGCCAGTGCGTAAAATTCGCCCCCCATGCGTCGATCCCTCGTCGAGCGGTCCCTCCGGGACGTCCACGGCCGCCTGGTCAAGGCGCGCCAGGAGCTCGCAGTGCTCGACGAGCAGCTCTCCGCCCTGGCCGACGCCGCCGACGACGCCCGCATCCGGGCGCTCGTGTCGGAGACGCCGGTGGCGGGGCACGACTACTCCGACGCCCAGCGCCACGCCGATGCCTTCGCCCGGGCCAGGGAATCCCTGGTGGCGGCCATCGACGAGCTCGAGCACCGCCAGGACGAGCTGCTCGACAAACTGGTCGTCGAGCAGCGCTGAGCGACCCTCCCGGCCTCTAGGGTCGAGGGCGGCCCACGAGAGCGACCAGCAGAGCGACGAGTGAGCGAACAGAGAGAAAGAGGCTTCCGCACATGGCCAAGCGCGTGGTGATCGCCGAGGACGAGGCCATCATCCGGCTCGACCTGAAGGAGATCCTCGAGTCCGAGGGCTACGAGGTCGTCGGTGAGACCGGTCGCGGGGACGAGGCCATCGAGCTCGTCGCTCAGCACCAGCCCGACCTCGCCATCCTCGATGTCAAGATGCCCGGCCTCGACGGCATCGAGGCGGCCCGCCGCATCACGAGCGAATACCGCACCGCCTCGCTGATCCTGACCGCCTTCAGCCAGCGCAACCTCATCGAGGACGCCCGCGACGCCGGGGTGTCTGCCTATCTGGTGAAGCCGTTCCAGCGCAGTGAGCTGATCCCCGCCATCGAGGTGGCGATCGCCCGCTTCCAGGAGCACCGCGCCATCGAGGAGGAGAGCGCCCGGCTCAGCAACGAGGTGGCCAGCCTCGAGGAGAAACTCGAGACGCGCCGCATGGTCGATCGGGCCAAGGGGGTCCTCATGGACCGGCACAACATGGGGGAGGCGGAAGCCTTCTCCTTCATCCAGAAGACGGCCATGGACCGACGCATGCGCATGCAGGACGTGGCCCGCGAAGTCCTCGACGGGGCGCTCGTCCCCTGAGCACGCCCGGCGCGCTCTACCTCCTCGACGGCAACTCGCTCGTCTTCCGCGCCTTCTTCGCGCTCCCCACCGACCTGGCCACCACCTCGGGCCAGGTGACGAACGCCGTGCACGGCTTCACGTCCATGCTCGTGATGCTGCTGCGCGACAACCAGCCCACTGGCATGGCCGTCGCCTTCGACCG
>DASRBM010000192.1:0-2713 GCA_035653635.1 Acidimicrobiales bacterium
TGACCTGCGCCGGGTGGCCGGCGTTCTCGGGATCGACCTCGACGCGCCACCCGAGGAGAACCGACGCACCGTCGCACCCGCCGGGTACGGTTGGCGCCCGTGGTGAACAGGGTCAAGGACATGGACCGTTGGCTGGGCGACGGCGGCATGGAGGTGATCGGGCTCGTCGGCGCCGCCTTCGAGGAGTACGGCGTCGACGGAGAGGACCTCGGCTGGGTCACGGGGTCGTGGACGCCGACCACCCTGGCCTGCAACCCCCACGGGACAGCCCAGGCCGGCATCCACTCGCTCATCCTCGACGCGGCGATGAACTTCGCCATCAACTCGGCGCTGCCGGGCCGTGACCGCACCCGGGGGACCCTCGAGATGAAGACCGAGACCATGCGGCCGGCCACGAAGGGCGACACCTACACCGTGCGCGGCGAAGTCGTCCGCATGGCCCGGCAGGTCGCCTACGCCGAGGCGCAGGTCCGTGACGGCGAGAGTCGCCTCGTCAGTCGCGCCACGGGGACCTTCATGCTGCACCGCGACGCATCGGAGGCCTGAGCCCCGCCGAGTCCGGCATCCGCCGACCGCGGTGGATGCTCACAGGAAGAGGCGAGCATGTCGTCTCCTTTCACGCTGGTCGGTGTCGGTCGCGCGACGTCCGGCGGCCGCGGGTTCGAACGGTTGCGCGTCCCTCCGCCGGGCAGCGGTGTCTGTGTGCGATGCCGGGGCCCGATGGCGACTGGACCGAACACAGCCGAGTGCTGGTGCTGTCGTGCGATCAGTGCGCAGCTCGGCGAAGACGGCCGACATCGACCGCCGATGATCGCCATGTGGGCTTGCCGGCCGGGTGACGACGTGCACCGACTGCTGCGGCTCTACAAGGACGGTCCGGTATCCGAACGCCGCGCCCGTTTCACCGCGGTGCTGGCGACCGCGCTCCGATCGTTCGTCGCCCGGCACGAGGCGTGCATCCGGCGAGCGGTCGGACCGGTCGACGCCGTCGCCATCGTCCCGTCGTCGAGGCCCGGAGCGCTGACTCGGGACCACAGGTGCCATCCGTTGGCGTCCGTGGTGCAGGACGTCGCGATCGTCGCAGGAGCCGACGTCGTGACGCTGGCGCGAGGGACCGAACCGGCGGCCCATCTGCGGGCCAGCCGGCGCGCCTTCGCCGCCGATGGCGAGCTGGGCGGCCGGCGCGTCCTGATGACGGAGGACACCTGGGTCACCGGAGCCAGGGCGAGGAGCGCGGCCGCGGCCGTGACCGACGCCGGTGGTGTCGTGGTCGGGATGCTCGTCCTCGGTCGTGCCATCGACCCGACCGCCTCGGCCAAGGCGGGGCGGTGGTGGCTGCAGGCCCGCCGCGAGACCGCCGCCCGCCCGGATGACTGCGGGCTCCAAGCGTCGACGAGATGGGCAGCCATCGGCGACGGCAATTTCTCGGGGCTCGCCCTTCCCTCATGACCAGGGCAAATCCAGCCGAGCCCGACGAAGGCCGGGAAAACCCGCTTGCGAAGGCGTTCACAAGAGTAGATACTTGTTTGTACCAAGCAGATTGCCCTCAGCTAGCACCTCTCCGGACGCCGCCATGCCCACCACCGAAGCCACCGCCGACACCGAGCTCACCTCAGATACCGAGCTCACCTCAGATACCGAGCTCACCACGGCGGCCGACATCACCGGGTCGAAGGCATCTGCGGTGGATGCCCTCGAGACGGTGGAGCGGGCCCTCACACAGGTCGGCCGGGCGATCCTGCGCATGGGGGTGCCACCCGAGGCCCTGGCCGAAGGCGAGCACGTCGACCGGTCCGGGTACTGGACCCTGGTGCGTCTCGACGAAGCCGCGGGCCCCATGCGCCTGTCCGATCTCGCCACCGTGCTGGAGCTCGATCTCTCCACGGTGAGCAGGCAGGTCCGCCAGCTCGTCGACAGCGGCCTGCTCGACCGGCAGTCCGACCCCGACGACGGGCGCGCCACCCTCGTCACCTTGAGTCCCCGTGGCCGCGCCGTGCTCGAAGCGGTGCGCACCGCCCGGCGCGACGTGCTCCGCCGCACCCTGTGCGCGTGGGCACCCGAAGAACGAACGACCCTGGCCGCCGCGCTCAACCGCCTGGCCGCCGACATGCAACGAGGAGAAGGATCGTGACGGCCACCATCCCGTCAGTGGCAAGGACGCCGGAAGCGCCGCAACCGAGAGCGCTGTCCCACAAGCAGGTGATGCTCGTCTTCAGCGGCCTCATGCTCGGCATGCTGCTCGCCGCCCTCGACCAGACGATCGTCGCCACCGCACTCCCCACGATCGTGGCTTCACTGCACGGTGAGGAGCACCTGTCGTGGGTGGTCACCGCCTATCTGCTCACGTCGACGGTCTCGACGCCCCTCTATGGCAAGATCTCCGACCTCGTCGGCCGCAAGGGCGTGTTCCAGTTCGCCATCGTGGTGTTCCTGCTCGGATCGGTCCTGTCGGGCATCTCGCAGAACATGACCGAGCTCATCGCCTTCCGCGGTGTGCAGGGCATCGGCGCCGGTGGCCTCATCTCCCTCGCCATGGCCATCGTGGGCGACATCGTGTCGCCGCGCGACCGGGGCAAGTACCAGGGCTACTTCGGTGCCGTGTTCGCCTTCGCGAGTGTCATGGGACCGCTCGCCGGCGGCCTCATCACCGAGCACCTCGACTGGCGCTGGGTCTTCTACATCAACATCCCGATCGGCGCGGTGGCGCTGTTCG
>DASRBM010000193.1:0-2141 GCA_035653635.1 Acidimicrobiales bacterium
ACCTCCTCGAGCGACGCCGCCTCCTGCACCTCGTGGAGCAGCCGGGTGAAGAAGCGGTTGAACTCCCACGCCACCACTGCGTTGACGAGCTCCTCGCGCCCTCCGGGGAAGTACCGGTAGAGGGTGGCCCGGCTGACCCCCGCCTCGCGGGCCGCGTCCTCGATGGTCGTCTTGGCCAGTCCCCACCGGGCCACGCACGCGTACGTCGCCTGCAGGATGCGCTGGCGCGGCCCTCCGGGGCCCTCGGTGCCGCCGGGGACCGGGCCCGGCATCAGAACCCGAGCAGGGTGTCGAGCCCGACCGTGAGACCGGGCCGCTGCGCCACCTGCTTCACCGCCAGCACCACTCCTGGCATGAACGAGGTCCGCTCGTAGGAGTCGTGGCGCAGGGTGAGGCTCTGGCCGAGCGCGCCGAAGATCACCTCCTGGTGGGCGACGAGCCCCGGGAGCCGCAGCGCATGCACGTGGACGCCCCCCGGTCCGGTGCCGCCGCGCGCCCCTGGGAGGACCGTCGTCTCGGTGGGGTCGGCCGGATCGTCGAGACCTGCCGCGGCGCGCGCCGCGGCGATGCGCTCGGCCGTGCGCAGCGACGTGCCCGACGGCGCGTCCTTCTTGGCGTCGTGGTGCAGCTCCACGATCTCGACGCTGTCCATGAAGGGCGCGGCGAGCTCGGCGAAGCGCATCATGAGCACTGCGCCGATGGCGAAGTTGGCCGCCACGATGCAGTTGGCGTCCGACGTGGCGAAGAGGTCCGCCAGCTCCCCGAGCTCCCGCTGGTCGAAGCCGGTCGTCCCGACCACCGCGTGCACGCCGTGCTCGGCGCACCAGCGCAGGTTGTCGCGCGCCGCCTCGAGCACGGTGAAATCGACGGCCACCTCGGCGCCGGCCCGAGCGAGGGCACCAGCGTCGCCCGCTATCTGGAGCCCGGCCGCGTCGACGCCGGTCACCTGGCGCAGGTCGATGCCGTCGAGCCGGGGGTCGACGGCCGCCACCAGCTGCAGGTCGGGATCCTCGGCCACGGCGCGGCACACGGCCTGGCCCATGCGTCCCCCCGCCCCGAACACCGCGACACGGATCACGGCTCGCCACCCTACCGGCGGTGCCCGCGTCCGGCGGACCCGAGGCTCAGGCGGCGGAGAAGTCGCGTGCCTCGAACGGCCCGACGACCGACAACGTGCGCGTCTCGCCGGCGAGCTTGGCCGCGAGGGCGCCGACGTCCTCCACGGTGACCTCGTCCACGTGGCGGAGCAGCTCCTCGACCTGCAGCACGTGCCCGTGGAGGAGATAGCTCGACCCGATCCTGCTCATGCGGGCGCCCGAGTCCTCGAGCGCGAGCAGCGTCTCGGCGCGCAGGTGGCCCTTGGCGACGGCGAGCTCGCGGTCGGTGATCCCGTCCGATCCGATCCGGTCGAGCTCGCCGTTGACGAGGTCGAGCACCGTGTGGGCATGGTCGGGCGCAGTCCCCACACTCACGCTCAAGGACCCGACCTCGTCGTAGTGGGTCCGGTCGGACCACACCGAATAGGCGAGCCCCCGCCGCTCGCGGATCTCCTGGAACAGCCGGCTCGACATGCCGCCGCCGAGCACGTGGTTGAGCACGGCGAGCGGCCACCGGTCGGAGGAGTGCCGTCCCGGGGCGCGCACGGCCACGACCAGGTGCACCTGCTCGGTGTCCTTGGTGGTGACCACGAGCGGCACCGGTGCGGCGTCGGGCGCCTGGCGCGGGGGTGCCCCGCCGCCCCCACGGCTGGCGAAACGGCGGTCCACCTCGTCCGCCAGCCGGTCGTGGTCGAGGTCGCCGGCGGCGGCCACGACCATGTTCCCCGTCCGGTAGTGGGCGTCGAAGAAGCGGCGGATCTCGGGCGCGTCGAGCGCCCGCACGCTGCCCGGCACACCGAGCACCTCGCGGCCGAGGGGATGGGCGGGGAAGAGCGCGGCGGTCGACTGCTCGGATGCGAGGTCGGCGGGCTCGTCGCCGTGCATGAGGATCTCGTCGAGGATCACCTGGCGCTCGGCGTCCACGTCGGAGGGGTCGAGGGCCGGGTCCGTCATGATGGCGCCGAGCACGTCGAGCCCGAGGGGCAGGTGCTCGGAGAGCAGGCGGATGTAGAAGGCCGTGTACTCCTTGGTGGTGAAGGCGTT
>DASRBM010000194.1:0-2328 GCA_035653635.1 Acidimicrobiales bacterium
GGGCCAGGAACCTGGTGGACGCCTTCACCCATGAGCTGGCCGGCCCCGACAGCGCGTCGGAGGAGAAGCTGCGCGTAGCGTGCGCCATCGGCGTGGTCAACGGGGCCGCGCTGCGACCGCCGTCGAAGCCGGAAGAGCGCGCCGTCGTCCTCGGCGCCGCCCTGGGCGCGCTCACCGCTCCACCCTTCGCACTCGCCGATCAGTTCCCGCCACGGGGGAGCGACGGCGAGCCGGACGCGTCGGGCGGTACCGTCGCCGAGGTGCGTCAGACGTCCTAGGAGGGGCGCCTGCGCTCGCCCGTCGCCGCCGGATTTCGTCCGCGTCGACCTGTCTTCGCCGACCCGCGCCTGTCCGTCAGGCCCCGACGGCCGCGCGTACGAGGTCCACGAACCGGTCTCGCGAACGCCTCAGGGCGAAGACCTCGGTGGTGCGGCGCCGACCTTCCGCGGCGAGCCGGTCGTGGAGCACCTTGTCCTGGGCGACCCGTGCCACCGCCGCCGCGAAGCGCAGGGGCTCCTTGGTGGGAAGGACGATGCCGGCCTCGCCCACCGTCTCGGGGACGGCCGCGGTGCCGTAGGCGACGACAGGGACCCCGTGGCCCATAGCCTCCACGATGGGCACGCAGAAGCCTTCGTGGTCGGACGCGCACACGAAGACGTCAGCCGACCGGTAGTACGCCTCGAGGGTGCCGGCGTCGACCGAGCCGGTCACCTCCACGGCGTCGGTCAGCTCCAGGTCCTCCACGAAGGCCGCGAGCGCCGGTCCGTAGCGCTCACCGAGAGGCGAGCCGACCAGGTGCAGCCGGGCCTTCGGGTCGTAGGTCCGGCGCAGCACCGCCAGCATCTTCACGAGGTCGTGCGGCGCCTTGTGGGGCGACACCTTCCCGACGAACAGCAGGTCGATGCCCCCGCGTTCCTTCGCCGCGGCAAGACGCGCCATGGCCGCCGGATCGGGATCACCCCCGGCGTGGGTCATGTCGATGAGCAGGGGGACGACGGCCGTGTCGCGGTAGCCGAGATGGCGGAGCTCGGTCTCGTTGAAGCCGGAGTCGGCCACGGCCAGACGTGACTCCGACGCCAGGCGCTCGAGCTGCACACGGCCGAGGCTCACCTCGTAGCCGACATGCGGCTCCCACGCCTCGAGCAGCGGAGCAGGTGTGATGTTGTGGTAGTTGATCAACTTGGGCTCCGGCCGCGACATGAGCAGGTCGAACACGGGGCTGCCGATCGAGGACTGATAGAGCAGGAAGCGATCCGGCCTCGGCGCACCGAGAGACGTGAGGGGGCGGGCACGGTCTCCCACGTCGGCTGTGCAGTTGCCGTAGTAGATGTCGGATTCGATGCCCGCCTCGCGCAGCGCGGCGGTGAGCTCGAGGGTGTGCACACCGATGGCGTCGCGACTGGCCAGCGAGGGGATGATCTGGTCGACCCGCACGGTCGGGCAGTGTACGAGTTCGGCGACGAGGCTCGGGTAGCATCACCGCATCCCGCTCGCTGCTCATTCCCCTCGGCGCGCCGTTCGTCGTGCTCTTGCTGGTCGTTTCCGGCGCGCGCTGGCTCTCGCCACCGCCGCGGGCACCCCCGCGCTCCTGCTCGCGATGACGGTCGGGTCGGCGCCGGCGGCCGCCTATCCCTATTCGAGCGTCACCGTCACCGGGCACGGTTACGGGCACGGCATGGGCATGGGCCAGTGGGGAGCCTTCGGCTACGCCGTGGCCGGCACTCCCTACCAGCAGATCCTCTCCCACTACTACGGCACGCTGGCCGGGGGCGGCACGACGACGGTCGGGCCCCTCCAGAACGGGCTCAGCGACAGCACGGCCGTCACGGTCGCGCTCACCGCCAACGCCGGCAACGACGTCATCGTCACCTCGGGATCCCCCTTCACCGTCCCCGGCCCCAACGGCACGACGGTGCAGCTGCCCGCCGGCGCGGGTGTCCGCTTCCAGCTGGCCTCGCCCGGTACCGCCAACACGTGGAACGTGTACACGAGCACCGGCGGCTGCGGCGGCAACGGCAACTGGGGCACGCCGACGGTCACCGGTGTGGTGACACCCACGGCGACGCCGGTCACGCCGGCACCGTTCCCAGCCGACAGCGGCCTGTCGAACGAGGTGCTCCAACTCTGCATGGTGGGGGGCAACGACTACGTCCGCGGCCAGATAGAGGGCACCGTCAACTCGAACGACCAGCCCCGCACGGTCGACGTGTTGCCGCTCGGCCAGTACGTGGCCGACGTGACGCCGTCCGAGTCACCCGCGTACTGGGGCACCTACCAGGCGACGGTGAACGGACAGGCCGGACCGCAGAACGAGCCCTGGGGGTTCCA
>DASRBM010000195.1:0-3671 GCA_035653635.1 Acidimicrobiales bacterium
GAACGAGGCGGCGCGCCTGAGCGAGCTGACCAAGGGCAGCCCGGCACGGGCACTGACGAGCGCGGGCACGCTCGAGGCCGCGCGAGCAGACGAACGGGCGCACTGGGAGCCGGCGGGGACGGCGGTGCTCCGCGGGCGGGACCGCCCCACGGTGCTGTACGCGCTGGTGCGGGAGGACCGACGGCGCTCGGGCGATCAGCCGCCGGCCACGGCCGGCACGATCGAGACGGTCTGACCGGCGCCCACCGCGGTGTCGAGTCCCTGCAGGAAACGCACGTCCTCGTCGTCGAGGAAGACGTTGACGAAGCGCCGGAGCTGACCGTCGTCGTCGAACAGCCGGTCGCCCATGCCGGGGTGGGCGGCGTCGAGCGCCTTCAACACCTCGCCGATGGTGCTCCCCTCGAGGGAGAGCTCGCCCTTGCCACCGGTGAGGGTGCGCAGCTGGGTGGGAATGCGGACGGTCGCGCTCATCACCTGTCCCCGATCAATCGGCGGCGGTCGGTGCCTGGGTGCCGTCCACGTCGACGGCGGCGGCGAACGCCTCAAGCGTAGGGGCGATGGTAGCGGTGGGCCCGACCGTCGCGGTCAGGGCCTCCACGGTCTTGAGCCCGTGGCCCGTCACGTAGGCCACCACACGCTCGTCGGCCCGCACGACGCCCTCGGCGGCCAGCTTGGCCAGGGTGGCGATGGTCACGCCCCCCGCGGTCTCGGCGAAGATGCCCTCGGTGCGGGCCAACAGGCCGATGCCGTCGAGGATCTCGTCGTCGGTCACCGCCGCGAAGGCACCGCCGCTGCGGCGCACGGCGTCGAGCGCGTACCAGCCGTCGGCCGGGTTGCCGATGGCGAGCGACTTGGCGATGGTCGACGGCCGCACCGGCCGCACGGCGTCGGCACCCGACAGGAACGCGTCGGCCACCGGCGCACACCCCGCTGCCTGGGCGCCCGACACGCGCACGTGCGGCTCCTCGTCGAGCAGGCCGACCTCGTAGAGCTCGCCGAAGCCCTTCGCCACCTTGGTGAGCTGGCTGCCGGAGGCCACGGGGACGACCACGTGGTCGGGCGCCTGCCATCCGAGCTGCTCGGCCACCTCGAAGGCGAGGGTCTTCGAACCTTCGGCGTAGTAGGTGCGCACGTTCACGTTGACGAAGGCCCACGTGGGATGGTCGCTCGCCAGCTCGGCGCACAGCCGGTTCACGTCGTCGTAGGTCCCCTCCACCGCCACGAGGTGCCCGCCGTAGACGGCGGTGGTGACGACCTTCGCCACCTCGAGGTCGCGGGGGATGAAGACGACCGACACCATGCCGGCGCGCGCGGCGTGGGCCGCCACCGAGTTGGCCAGGTTGCCGGTCGAGGCGCAGGCCGCCACCTTGAATCCGAGCTGACGCGCCTTCGTGAGCGCCACCGACACCACTCGGTCCTTGAAGGAGCCGGTCGGGTTCGCCGTGTCGTTCTTGATCCAGAGCTCGCCGAGGCCGAGCTCGGCGGCCAGGCGGTCGGCCCGCACGAGCGGCGTGAAGCCGGCACCGAGGTCGATGGGGTTGGGGTCCGACACCGGCAGGAGGGGCCCGTAGCGCCAGATCGTCTGCGGACCCGACTCGATGGCCTGGCGGCTCACGTCGCGCCGCAGCCGCTCGTAGTCGTAGACCACCTCGAGGGGCCCGAAGCAGAAGTCGCACACGTGCAGGGCCTCGGCCGGATACGGCCGCGCGCATTCACGGCAGCGCAAGCCGGTGACGTAGTCCACGAACGCCTCCTCATCGATCGGGCATTGGCACCTGGCCGGCCCGCCCCGCAGGGTCGAGGTCGTGCTGGTTGCCGCGGCGTCGTCGGGCCCGTCCCTCAGCCGCTCTGGATGATGCCCACCATGGTGGACGACGAAGGGCCTCCCCGTCAACGCAGGGTGGTGCCGCCGACGCACGAAGAAGCAGCGACGGCGGGCTCGGTTCGCACCGCAGGCGTGCCCGGGGGAGGCCCCGGATACCGGTGGTCGCGCCGGTGGGCGATGATCGTGGCATGGAGAGCGGGCGCACCCACCACCACGGCGAGTTCGACGCCGCCGTCCTGGCCGCCCGGCGGCCGGGTCCGGTGTCGGTCTGCGTCCCCGCCCGCGACGAGGAGCGGACGGTCGGGGCCGTGGTCGGCGCCGTGCGCCGGCACCTCACCGCCGCCGGAGGCGGGGTCGACCTGGTGGACGAGATCGTCGTGGTCGACGACGGATCGCTCGACGCCACCGCCGAGCGGGCGGCCGAGGCCGGCGCGGTCGTCGTCCGCAGCGGCGTGCCGCGAGGGACCGGTGGCAAGGGGGCGGCGATGGCCGCCGGGGCCGCGGCATCGATCGGCGAGCTCGTCGTCTTCCTCGACGCCGACGTGGAGAACACCGCCCCCCACTTCGTGGCCGGCCTGCTCGGCCCGCTGCTGCTCGATCCCGAGGTGCAGCTGGTGAAGGCCTTCTACGAACGGCCTCTGCACGGCGAGCCGTCGGGAGGCGGGCGCGTCACCGAGCTCGTGGCCCGACCCCTGCTGGACCTGCTCTTCCCCGAGCTGGCCTGGGTGCGTCAGCCGCTCGCCGGGGAGACGGCCCTGCGGCGCGGCGTCCTGCGCCATGTGGAGCTCGAACAGGACTACGGCGTGGAGATGGGTCTGCTCGTCGACGTGGCCGAGCGCTTCGGCGTCGGCGCCGTCGCCCAGGTGGATCTCGGCACGCGCGTGCACCGCAACCGCCCGCTCGACGAGCTGCGCCCGCAGGCGACCGACGTCCTGCGCGCCGCGTTGGCTCGCGCCGGGGCGCGCATCGCCCGCTGACGGCGCCGCGATCTCAGGCCACCCCGAGCGGTTCGGCCACGAGCTCGGCGACCGCCGACAGCGGTCCCGCCACGGCGCCGTCGCCCGCGCCGTTCCCGGGTCCGGAGCCGGTCGTGCGCCGGCGGGGGATCACGAGGGCGGCGACGGCACCGGCCACGACCACACCCGCCCCCACCCACACCGCCGGGAGGAGCCCCGAGACGTAGGCCGCGCCCGAGGCGTAGCCGCCGCGGGCGGAGAACACCGCACCCAGCGCCGCGATGCCGAGCACGCCACCGAGCTCGCGGAATGCCGCATTGGTGCCCGACGCCACCCCTTCGTGCTCGGGGCGTACCGACGAGAGCACCACCGTGGCGAGCGGCACGAAGAACAGCGCCATGCCGACACCCGACACGACGAAGGGGAGCCACAGCGCTCCATAGCCGATCGTCTGCGTGGTGACGAACGCCATCCACGACAGGCCGGTCGCCTGCAGGACGAGGCCGGCGGCGATGACGGGCCGGCCGCCGAACCGCTGGGTGAGCAGGGCGGCGACGGGCGCCACGATCATCGGCATGCCGGTCCACGGCAGCACGCGCAGTCCGGCGGCGAAGGGCGAGTAGTGCTGCACGAACTGCAGGAACTGCGACAGGAAGAAGATCGAGCCGAACATGCCGAAGCTCATGAGCAGGGCGGCCACGTTGACGGCGGCGAAGGCCCGGCTGCGGAACAACCGCAGCGGCAGCATGGGGGTCGCCGTGCGCAGCTCCCAGGCGACGAAGGCGACGAGGGCGGCGGCGCCGGCGACGAACGACACCAGTACGCCGGTGCTCGTCCATCCGTGGGAATCGGCCCGCACCAGTCCGAGCACCACACCGAAGAGCCCGACG
>DASRBM010000196.1:0-3576 GCA_035653635.1 Acidimicrobiales bacterium
TGTCGCCCACGATCGTGAGCGCCAGACCGAACACCCGTGCCTGGAATCGTCGTACGAAGGCCAGAGCCGCATCGCCGTCACCGGACCCCATGCCGGCGATCAGGGCTTCGTCGGAGAGCCGGCTGGCCGGCAACGACCGTCGGGGCACACCCAATGCTACGGGCGGGGTCCCGGTCCGGTTCATACATGTCGGGCAGCGGCGCCGGGTTCGGCCCGTCCGAGGCCCGGGGTCAGGCGCCGCGACGTCGGCGCTGGGTCGGTCCGGCCGTGGAGTGTCGGCCGGCGGCCTGCGAGCAGGCGGCGCCCGGCGACGGCCAGGCTGTACCTGCCGGTGCCGAGGACGACGACCCCGATGGCGAGCGCCGCCAGGGCCACGTTGATCTCGTAGCCCGACCCGGCAGCGGCCGAGACGATGCCGTTGTGCCACGTCACGGTGCACATGGCGATGGTCATGTCGCACACGAGGCCGAAGGCGGCCAGCCGTCCGAGGACGCCGACGCCGATGGCGATACCGCCCACGAACTCGGTCAGCCCGTTCACGACGGCGAAGAACGTGCCCGGCCGCAGCCCGGCCACGCCGGCGAAGAAGACGGCGCTGCGGTGGATGCCGGCGCCGCCGAAGGCTCCGAAGAGGGTGGCCGCCCCGTGGTAGACGAACAGCCAGGCCAGTGCGACCCGGAGCGCGATGCGCACGGCGTCGTGTGCCGGGGTGTCGGTACGGTCGTCCCAGCGCCGGAGTGCATCGAAGAGGCGCCGTACGCCGACGACGGGCTGCGTGGTCATGGTCTCCACCATCCTTCGAGGGCGCTGTCACGGCGGAAGGGTTGCGCGAGCTGACCGGCCACCACGCGCCCGAGGGAGCGACGGGTGTCCTGTTCGATCGGCACCGGCCGGCCCGAAAGCCCGGTCGCCGGTGCCGGCCCGCCGGCGGGGTAGCGGGCCAGCCCGGCGAGCTGGTCCCAACAGACGAGGAGGAACCCGAAATTCGTTCCCGGCGTGCCCTCCGGGAAGGTCCGGGCGTGATGAAGCCGGTGGTACGCCGGGCTCACGAGCACTTTCCCGAGCGGTCCGAAACCCCAGGGCAGATTGGCATGCGCCAGGGCGACGGCGCAGCCGTAGGCGACGATCGCCCAGCTGGGCGCGGCGCCGGCGCCGCGCAGGACGAGGGCGGGCAACAGCGCCGGCAGATAGGTGGCGTGCACGAGCGGGTGGGTGCGGAAGGTGGTGAGCACGCTCATCTCCTCCTGCGAGTGGTGTAGGGCGTGCAGCCGCCACCACGACGGCAAGCGGTGGTTGGCGACGTGCACGGCCCAGTTGAGTGCGTCCATGCCGACGACGACCGCGACGACGACGGCGAGCCGCGGGACCCACGACAGGCGACCGACGGCCAGGAACGACGCGTGGTGGTCGATCTCCCAGGTGAATCCTGCCTGCACCACGGTCAGCACCGGGGTCAGCGCGACGGCGAAGAGCGCGAGGTAGCCGGCGTCGACAAGCAAGCTCCGGGGCACGCCGCGCCGTGGCACCGCCGGCCACCGCCACTCGGCCACGAGCACGAGCCCGACCACGAGCAGGAGTGCCGGGGCGACCATGACGGCCCGGTCGCGCTGCACGGTGGCGAGGAGCGTGCCGCGCCGGAGCAGTTCGCTGCCGCCGACCACCGCCAACCACGAGGCGATCGTGGCCACACCGAGCACGCCCACCCACGGTGCGGTGCGCCGTCCGGCGGCCGATACCGGCAACGTGCTCTCGACCGTCGACGTCGCTGTCTGCATCGGTTCCGCCTCAGTAGGACACGCCGCCGCTCGGGGGCGCGGTGGTCGTCGGGGTCGGCTTGGGTGCGGTGGTCGTGGGAGAGGGTTGGGGAGGGTTCGTCGTCTGGGGACCGGTGCTCGGTTGCGTCGTACTGGGTGGAGCCGTGTTGGGTGGTGTGGTCGGTTCCGGTGACGTGGAGCCTGGTGTCGCCGATCCCGACCCACCGGTGGATCCGCCGCCCGAGTTCTGTCCCGACGTGTTCTGGCCGGATGATCCGGTCGCCGTGCCGGTCGTATCCGAGCCTGCGTTGGTCGTGCTCGAGCTCTGACCGCCCTTGTGGTTGTTCGCCCCTCCCGAGTGGCCCGAGGTGGTGGACGTACCGCCTCCGGCCGACGTGCCCGCCGAAGACGTCGACCGGGTCGAGGGCGTGGGAACGGCCAACGGGTGGACGGGATTCACGACCCACCACGGACCGAAGGTGTCGGTGATGTTGCCAGTGACCGCATGCGGGTGTCCGTCGCCGATGTAGAGGTAGAGCGGGATGCCCTCGTAGGTGACCTGGCGCCGGTTCCCGCGCTTGATCGTGCCGAGGTGCGAGACGCCGCGACCCGCCGGCCTCTTCTGACCCGTGGCCAGCAGGACCGGGGGCCACACGTTGGCGCACGGACCGCTGCAGGTGCTCCGGTTCTTGGGGTCCTTGGCGAATCGGTAGACGGTGTGGCCGTTCGACAGGGCGAGAATCGTGCCCCAGGTGGCGTTGTGCTCGGTGACGACGACGGTCCTGCCCTTGCCGGTCTGGGCGTCGGCGCTCGCTCCGAACAACAGCACCGAACCCGCTGCCAGCACGGTGACGCCGAGCAGCGCGCCCAGCCGCACGTGGACCGTGGACAACCGTCGCAGTGCCGCCATGTGACCTCCTCGATCGCTCGTACCGTGATGTACGGGCGACGACGGAGGACGGTTCAGCCGCCGTTCTACGTGGGCGGCCCGGCTGATCGCTGCGCCGCCTCCGCCACCGCCTGCAGCAGCACGAGCGGCGCCACCGGCTTGCGCAGGAAGCGGAACACCTTCGCCCCGATGCGCGCCCGCGTGGCGACGTCCACCGTGAACGCCGACACCACCAGCACGGCCGGGGGTGCCTCGAGGGCGTCGAGCACTCCGATGCCGTCGAGGTGTGGCATGCGGATGTCGAGGATGAGCACGGCGACGTCGTGCTCGCGCAGGACGGCCAGGGCGACGAGGCCGTCCTCGGCCTCGAGCACCTCGTACCCGTCGGCCCGCAGGATCTCTGCGACCGTGGTGCGCACGCCGAGGTCGTCGTCGGCCACGGCCACCACGACCGGCTCCGCAACAGTCATTGCAGACGGGCGGCCATCACTGGAGGCCGATTTCCGGCAATGGATACGCGCGGTAGCAGCATTTGCCGGAGCGTTGCCCCAGTACGGACGCCGGGCACAGCCCTTGCGTTCTCACGTTCCCCCCGACTCACCTGCAACCGGAGGCGAATTTACCGCCTGTTGGGCGAATACGGGGTGTGAGCGTGACCACGGCCCGTGTCACTTGTTGCATTGGCCAAAGTGGAAGCTTACGGTGGCAGCACGGGGAGGTGATGGCGGCGCCTCCGCTCGGCCGCCGATCACCTGGTCCCGGGGCAGGCTCCGGAGCTCACCACGACCGACACGATCGACGACCAGCGAATCGACCCGCCGCTCTCGTCCGACCGCGCCATGCCCGACCCCGCCTCCCACCATGCGCTCTACCGCGCCGCCGTCGAGCACCTGCCGGACGCGAGCGTCTTCGTCTTCGGCCCGGACCTCCGCT
>DASRBM010000197.1:0-2746 GCA_035653635.1 Acidimicrobiales bacterium
AGGCGCACATCGGTCTGGCTGAGCACCTCGCACGGCGGTTCACCCACCGGGGCGAGCCCTATGACGACCTGGTGCAGGTGAGCTCGCTCGGGCTCATCAAGGCGGTCGACCGTTTCGACCCCGAGCGCGGCGTCGAGTTCACCACCTACGCCACGAAGACGATCCTCGGGGAGCTGAAGCGTCACTTCCGCGACAAGGGCTGGGCCATCCGGGCGCCACGCCGGGTCCAGGAGCTCTACCTCCACCTGGGCCAGGCCATCAGCCAGCTCTCCCAGGAGCTCGGACGCTCGCCGACCATCAAGGAGCTGGCGCTCGAGACCGGCGCCTCGGAGGACGACGTCATCGAGGCTCTCGAAGCCGGCCAGGCCTACCGCTCCGCTTCGCTCGACAGCGCGGGCCCCGACGAGGAGGGGCTCGGCGCCCGCCTCGGGGTGGAGGACGAGCGCTTCGGCGACGCCGAGTGGCGGGCCGTGCTCATGCCCCATCTCGACAACCTGGCCGAGCGCGACCGCGAGATCCTCCGGCTGCGCTTCGTCGACGGGCTCACCCAGTCCGAGATCGCCTCGCGGATCGGCATCAGCCAGATGCACGTGTCGCGCCTTCTCACCCGCAGCCTCAACGCCCTCCGCCACGCCGTCACGAGCGCGGCCGGGGCATCCGAGATCTCCTCGGAATCCGCCTGACCAGGTTGGACGCAGGCAACCCCGGGTAAGGGAGCCCCGCCGGTCGTCATCCGACGCCGGGAAGGAGGTGGCGCCATGCCGCAACGGCATCGTCCGGAGCTGTCGGAAGCGGTGAGCGGGGAGCGCCTGGTGGGATACCGCCGTTCGACCCGAACCTTCGCCCGGGACCGGGTGTGCGGTTTCGGCGGGTGCACGACCAAGCTCTCGATCTACAACTCGGGCCGGTTGTGTGCCGTCCACGCCCCGTACCGCTCCATCACCGTGACCCTGGCCATCGCCGCCGAGCCCGAACCGCTCGACGAGCTGGCGGCCAGCTGACCTGAGCCCGGCCGGCACCGGAAAAAGATCCTCTGCGGGGTGGTTTGACCCCTCCCGGGGTGGGTACGTAGGGGCGGGCACGATTTGCGCACCCTCCGCCCGCGTGCCTGCGAGGTGTCGGTCCGGCCCGGCGCCCTGGTGGCAGCGACTCGTCTCGCTGCGGAGCTCACCGGGGCCCGGTCGGGCCCGCCTCAGGCTCCTTCCCCCGCCCCGGCTCCGGTCGTGAGGACCTCGTGCATCTCCCATCCCTGACGCAGCATCAGCTGCTCGTCTTCTGGACGCAGCTGCTCGTCCTTCTGGCCGTGGCCCGGGGATGCGGGACCCTCCTCCGCCGATTCGGCCAACCGGCGGTGGTCGGCCAGCTCCTGGCCGGTGTGCTCCTCGGCCCCTCGGTCCTCGGCCACCTGTGGCCGGCGGCCGAGCAGATGATCGCCCCGGCCAAGGCGGCCGACGCGGCTGCCGTCAACGCCGTGGCCTGGCTCGGTGTCGGGCTGCTCCTCGTCCTCGCCGGCTTCGACACCGATCTCGCCCTCGTCCGCCGCCTCGGCCGGCCCTCCGCCGCCGTCGCCGTGGGCGGGCTGGCCCTGCCCATGGCGGCAGGGGCCCTCCTGGCACTCGTCATGCCACGGACGCTCATGGGGGCCCACGCCTCGACGACGGCCTTCGTGCTGTTCATCGCTCTGGCCATGAGCATCTCGTCGCTCCCGGTCATCGCCAAGATCCTCGACGAGCTCGGGTTCATGCGGCGCAACTTCGGCCAGATGACCGTCGCCGTCGGCATGGTGAACGACCTCGTCGGATGGCTGGGCCTCGGCGTGGTGGCGGCCGTCGGTGCGGCCCGGCACCTCGACGCCGCGTCGCTGTCGGTCCCGATCGTCGCCATCGCCGTGGTGCTCCTGATCGCCGCCGCCGTCGGCCAGCGCAGCGTCGACGCCCTGCTGCGCCTGGTACGGCGGACCCAGGGGAACGAGACCGACGCGGTCTCCGCCGTCGTGCTCGTCGCCTTCGCCGTCGGCGTGGTCATGCAGGCCGTCCGCAGCGACGCCGTGCTCGGCACCTACATCGCCGGCATCCTCGTCGGGCGCTCGCGGTTCTTCCAGCGCGGCACGCGCCAGCACCTCGAGTCGATGACCATGGGGGTCTTCGCCCCCATCTTCTTCGCCACCGCCGGCCTGCGGATGGATCTCGGCGGACTGGGACGCCACTCGGCACTCGCCTGGGCCGGCATCGTGCTGGCGGTCGCCGTCGCCTCCAAGGTCGGCGGCGTGCTCGTGTCGGCCGCCACCGTCCGTATGCACCGGCGCGAGGGCCTCGCCCTCGCCCTCGGCCTCAACTGCCGGGGGGCGGTCGAGATCGTCATCGCCACCGTCGGGCTCTCCATCGGCGTGCTTTCGCAGAGCGCCTACACGATCATCGTCCTCATGGCCATCGTCACCTCGGTCGTCGCGCCCCCGCTGCTGCGGGCCGTGGTGCGCGACTGGAAGGGAACACCTGAGGAGCGGGCCCGACTCGGCCGCGAGGAGACGACGGCCCGGAATCTGTTCGTCCGCCCGGGCCGCATGCTCGTGGCCCTGGAACCCGGGCAGGCGTCGCTCGACGCGGCACGGGTGGCGCACATGGCCTGGCCGGAGGAGGCGTCGGCCACGGTGCTCGCACTGGGCGGGTTCGACGTCGACGAGGACGAGCTCGCCATGGCCATGCCCGGACGCGACGTGGAGGTGCGGGCCGCCGAGGGGCCGTCGGCC
>DASRBM010000198.1:0-4931 GCA_035653635.1 Acidimicrobiales bacterium
CGAGCGCAAGTGGAACCTGCCGGCCGTGACCTTCCGCGACGCCAACGCCAACGACCTGACCGGCTTCCTCGACATGGACGCCCTGGCCTCCGGCACGCCGACATTCCCGGTGTTGCCGCCGCTGGCTGCGCCGGGCACCTCGAATTGCCCCGCTGACCTGGCCTCGCTGATCCCGCCGGCCGGTTCGGTCAGCTGACGGTCCGGCTCAGGGTCGGTAGGC
This sequence comes from Acidimicrobiales bacterium, assembly GCA_035653635.1. Classification (GTDB taxonomy): domain Bacteria; phylum Actinomycetota; class Acidimicrobiia; order Acidimicrobiales; family UBA8190; genus DASRBM01. The sequence goes on from DASRBM010000198.1 coordinate 221, forward strand.
GGCGATCTCGGCGCCGACGTCCTGCACGAGGTTGCCGGTGAAGAGGTTGATGTCGTAGAGGTGCAGACCCCAGGCGGCGCCGAGCGTGGCGCGCACCTGGGGACGGACATCGGGGCCCGTCCGGGACACGTTCAGCCAGGTGGCGCCCCCCTGGCTCATGCACTGAGCCTGGTAGTCGGCCGGGAACTCGACGAAGGGCGTGGGATAGGTGCCGTTGCCGCTGGCGCCGAGGTAGGCGAAGGCGTCGGCCGGGCCCGGCCCCCCCGACAGCGCGGCGGGATTGGTGCACAGCACCTGCAGGTCCGCCGTCCTCGTCTGGTCGGTCTCGATGCTGACGCCGGTCCCGGGGCGACCGAAGAGGCTGTCGGCGGGTGGCGGCTGGTCGAAGGTCGAGTACGCGATGACACAGCCCGTCTGGGCGGGTGACGTGCAGGCCGGGAGGCTTGCGAAGGTGCCGCCCACGTCTTTGCCGGTGGGAACCTCCACGTTGCCGCCGGCGAGTACCGCCGACACCATGCGCGACCGCATCGACGGCTCGGCGTCGAAGTGCTGGCGCAGCAGCCGGATGAGCATGACCGTTCCCTGGGAGTGACCGATGAACACGATCGGTCGTCCGTGGTTGTCGTGCGCGAGGTAGTCCTCGAAGGCCGACGACAGACTGTCGTACGCCGTCTGCAGGGCACGCAGGCGCGTGGCCGTGCCGACACCGGCCGACAGCAGCGGCCCGAGCGTCGCCTGGCGGTACATGGGCGCCCACACGCGGCAAACCTGGGAGAACGGTGCCGCCTGTTGCTCGGCCGCGTTCGTCTCGGCGGGCTGGATGCGGAGATCGGCGTTGTCGCCCGATTCGGTGCTGACGGTCGGATAGACGTAGAAGCAGTCGGCCGGCGGATCGGCCGGGACGTGCGGGGTGACGACGCTGGTGGTCCCGTCCGCCTCGACTCGGGTGACGATGAGTGGAACGGCGCAGGGATCGGGGACAGCGCCGGGACGGCACAACCACACGGTGGAGGATGCCGTCGGGGTCTGCGTGGTCGGCGTCGTGGTGCTGCCCGAGCAGGCCGCCACCGTAGCGCCGAGCAGGAGCAGGAGCGCACCGACGGCGGCACGACGGCGAAGGCCGGGGAGGAGCGGCACGACGGGCAAGGTAGACGGTCGGACGGTAGGTGCCGCCGTCAGACGTCGCCGACGAGGTCGAGCAACTGCTCGAGCAGGCCCCGGATCTCGGCGGCGGTGGCCTTCACCACCGACGCCGGCGCACCGACGGGGTCGGCGACGTCGTCGGCGTCGGCCGACCCGAGGAGCTCCTGGCGGCTTCGCCCGCCCCCCACCCTGGCGAGCCAGTCGCTGAGCTCCTCGCCGGACCGGCGAGGGCCGGCGAGCGACCCCCGGCGGACGAGCTCCTTCAAGGTGAAGGTCTTCGGCCAGGCAGCCGGATCGGCGATGACGATCTCGCGCACGTGCTCGCGCGTCATGCCGAGGACGAGGTCGGCCCGGCGGATCTCGTCGGCCACGAGGGCACGGCTCCTGTGGCCCTCGACCAGATGGGCGTCGGCACCGAGTGCCTGCAGGGCGAGCGGTGAGATCGTCCGCTCCCCGGGCAGGGTGCCGGCCGACGTCGCCACGAGGTCGAGGCCCCGCGCACGCGCCAGCGCGGTGAGCAGTGCCTGGGCCATGGGGGAGCGCAGGATGTTGCCGGTGCAGACGACGAGGACCTCGATGCGCTCAGACTAGGGGCAGGGCGCGCCGGGCTGCGACGTCAGGATCGCGACTGCTCCGCGGCCATCGCCGCCACCACCGCCTGGAAGAGCTTCGCCGTGTCCTCGGCGATGTGGCGGCGAGCAGCGAGGAGGAAGAGCGCACCGAGCAGCGCGAACGGCATCACCACGAGGAACGCCGTGCGGTAGTCGCCGCCGAAGGCGTTGGCGAGCGACGACGTGATGACCGGCGCCGCTGCCGCGCCGAACACGACCGACGCCAGGTTGAAGGCGCCGAATCCGGTGCCCCGCAGATGGGCAGGAACCGTGTCCGACAGTCCGGCCCGCAGCGCCGGCACGGAGCAGGTGGCGGCGAAGAAGGCGACGAGCTGCACGCCGTAGACGACGCCGAAGGGCAGTGGCAGGAACGACACGATGAACAGCGACGAGCTGGCGGCCAGGCACACGCCGGGGATGACCATGCGGGCGCCGAGGAACCGGTGCACCCAGCGATCGGCGATGCGGCCGCCGATGATCGTCCCCGGGATCCCGGCGCCGACCACGAGGAGACCGAAGGCGGCGTTGGCCGCGCCCTCGTGCAGGTGCAGCTGGCGCTCGTAGAAGGTCGGCATCCAGGTCGCCACCGCGGTGACGACGAAGAGGATGGCCGACACACCGACGAGGGCGTACCGCATGGTGGCGATGTCCAAGATGGTGCGCACGTCGGCACGCAGGCCCCGCACCACGTCGACGAGGAATCGGCCGACGCCCTCGGGCAACAGCGGCTCCCGGTGGTGCTCGGCGACCTCGATCTGTGTGTCGGCTCTGGCGTAGGCCTGATCGGCGCCGCCCCGGGTGGGCTCGGGAAGGCGCCGGCACCACCAGGCGATGAGCAGGCCGGGCACGATCGACACGCCGAAAGCCAGGCGCCAGCCGAGGTGGCCGAAGTGGGTGGCGAATGCGGCCCCGACGACGAGGCCGAGGCCGAGGCCGAGGTAGACGAGACACTGCTGCACCGAGAACGCCTTCCCGCGGCGCTCGAGCGTGTAGAAGTCGGCCACGAGGCTCGATCCCGAAGGGTCGGTGATGGCCTGGCCGAAGCCGAGGGCGCCCCGCATGACGACGAGCAGGGCGAAGGCGCCCGTCGGTACGAGTCCCCCGAGAGCGCTTATGAGCGACCAGGCGGCAATGGTGACGGCCATGGTCCGGGTGCGGTTCCAGCGGTCGGCCAGGTATCCCGCCGGCATGGTCACGACGCCGTTCACGAGGATGAAGGCGGAGAAGAGCACGCCGATGGCGAGGTCGTCGACGCGGAAGGCCGACTCGATGTGGTTGGCGGCCCCGCGCACGATGTACTGGTCGACGTTGTCGATCATCGCGGCGAAGCCGAGGACCCACATGGGCCAGGAGGACACGGCCATCGTGCGGGCGGGCACTGACGTGGGAAGCTCCGCGACAAAGCCGGCGCGATGGGCGTGGGGCAGTGCCCGCGGGCGCCCCCGCCGCAAGGTCAGCGCCACCCGTGCACCTCCTGAGCCCGATTTCGGGCGTCACCGTAGCGAACAGCGTGACGGGTCTGCTCGGCCCGCCGGAACCGGCATCAGGGCAAGGCGAGCGGGGTCGTCGTCGACGAAGAGCGTGTCCTCGCGGCGCTCGATGTTGGTCGCCTGAGCAGGGAAGTTGTCGAGCGCGCTCCTGCGCCGAGTCGTAGGCTCTGCGTCGTGGCGGCGCCCCTCGTGGCGGCGGATCTGGTGGAGATCCGGCGGGACATCCTGCGACGTGGCGCGCTGGTCGGTGCTCCGGTGGCCGCACTCTTCTCGGCGTACATGGCCATCTGGCAGCCTCCCTACGGCAACTACGCCTGGTACTGGCAGATGGCCACCAATGTTGGTGAGTCCCTCGTCTATCTGGTGCTGATCCTCGCCTTTGGCAAGATGCTGATCGACCGATACCTGGCCCGGCACCGGTCTTGGGCAATGGAGGGGGGGCCGATCACCGACGAGCTATGCGACGACCTCGTCCACTTGCCGGCGCGTCTCGCCACGTGGGAGGTCGGGGCCAATCTGCTCATCATCGCTATCGGCACGATCGCCAACGTGCGCTCGCACATCCCGGTCGAGGAGGACATGGGCTATGCGATCGCCTTCTTCCTCCTCGGGTTCACCTTCGCCGCCATCGTCTACCTGCAGACCGAACGTTCGCTCCGACCCCTCTACGAGCGGGCCTTCGCCACGTCGCTGCCGGCCCGCCGCACCGTCGGCGTGCTCCCGCGTCTGGTGCTGTCGTGGGGCGTCGGCTCTGCGGTGCCGCTCGTGCTCATCGCCATCATCCCGCTGCGATCGCACAAAGGGCACGTGCTCCCGCTCACGGCGCCGATGCTCTACGTCGCCATCGCCGGGGTCATCGTGGGCGCCGCCACCGCCGTGCTCGCGGCCCGGTCGGTGGCCGAGCCGGTCGATGCCGTGCGCGGCGGGCTCGAGCAGGTGCGCGACGGTGACGAATCGGTGAGCGTGGAGGTCACCCGGCCGGGGGACCTCGGAGCGCTCCAGGCCGGATTCAACAACATGGTCGACGCGATCCGCACGCGCCGGCAGCTCCAGGACCTCTTCAGGCGCCAGGTCGGCATCGAGGTGGACGACGCTGTCCTGCAGTCGGGGATCGAGCTCGGGGGAGAAGGGCGCGAGGTGTCGGTGCTCTTCGTCGACCTCATCGGCTCGAGCCGGCTGGCCGAGGAGGCGCCGCCGCGGCAGGTGGTGGCGCTGCTCAACACCATGTTCGACACGGTGGTGCAGGTGGTGGCGGCGGAAGGCGGGCTCGTCAACAAGTTCGAGGGAGACGGGTGCCTCTGTGTATTCGGTGCGCCGGTGGCGCGGCCGGACCACGCAGCCCGGGCGCTGCGGGCCGCCCGTCTCCTCGGCGAGCGGTTCCGCGCCTCGAACATCGACGCCGGGATCGGCGTGTCGTCGGGCGAGGTCGTGGCTGGGAACGTCGGCGCCAGCACACGCTTCGAGTAC
>DASRBM010000199.1:0-9302 GCA_035653635.1 Acidimicrobiales bacterium
GCGCGGCGGCGAGCACGTCGCCGACCTCCTCGGCCAGCGTGAAGGTCATGACCTCGCGCACGGCCTCGGGCACGTCCTCGAGGTCGGGGCCGTTGCGGGCGGGCAGCACCACGTGGGTGAGCCCGGCGCGGTGGGCGGCGAGCACCTTCTGCTTCACCCCGCCGATGGGAAGCACCCGGCCCTGCAGCGTGACCTCGCCCGTCATGCCCACCACCGGTCGCACCGGGCGGTCGAGGAGCAGGCTGGCGAGCGCCGTCACCATCGTCACCCCGGCCGAGGGGCCGTCCTTCGGGACGGCGCCGGCCGGCACGTGCAGGTGGAAGCGCTTGCCGGCGAAGGAGGCCGGGTCGACGCCGAGCTCGGCTGCGTGCGAGCGCACGTAGGAGAGGGCGATCTCGGCCGACTCCTTCATCACGTCGCCCAGCTGCCCGGTGAGCGTGAGCCCCTCGGGGCCGTCCATGACGGTGGCCTCGATGAACAGCACGTCGCCGCCCGTGCCGGTCACCGCCAGCCCCGTGGCCACGCCCGGCACGGCGGTGCGGTCGGCCGCCTCGAAGAAGAAGCGCGGTCGGCCGAGCCAGGAGCGGACGTCGGGGCCGGTCACCGTCACCGGTGCCGTCACCGTGCCGCCGGCCAGCTTGGTCGCCACCTTGCGCAGCAGGCGGCCGATCTCGCGCTCGAGGTTCCGGACGCCGGCCTCGCGGGTGTAGTCGGCCACGATGGTCTTGAGCGCCTCGTCGTCGACGGTCACCTCGTCCGGGCGCAGCGCCGTCCGCTCGAGCTGGCGGGGCACCAGGTGGTGGCGGGCGATGCCGATCTTCTCGGCCTCGGTGTAGCCGTCGATGCGGATGACCTCCAGCCGGTCGAGCAGCGGTCCCGGGATGGTCTCGGCCACGTTGGCCGTCGCCACGAACAGCACCTTCGACAGGTCGAGCTCGACCTCGAGGTAGTGGTCGCGGAAGGTGTGGTTCTGCGCCGGGTCGAGGACCTCGAGCAGCGCCGAGGACGGGTCGCCCCGGTAGTCGGAGCCGAGCTTGTCCACCTCGTCGAGCACGATGACGGGGTTCATCGTCCCCGCCTCGCGCAAGGCGCGGGCCAGGCGACCGGGCTGGGCTCCGACGTATGTGCGCCGGTGTCCGCGGATCTCCGCCTCGTCGTGCACACCGCCGAGCGACACCCGCACGAACCTGCGCCCGAGGGCGCGGGCGATCGACTCGCCGAGTGAGGTCTTGCCGACTCCGGGAGGACCGACGAGGGCGAGGATCGCGCCGGCACCGCGGCCGCTCACCGCCGCGAGTCCGCGCTCGGCCTGCAGCGAACGCACGGCCAGGTGCTCGAGGATGCGCTCCTTCACCTCGTTGAGACCTTGGTGGTCCTCGTCGAGGATGCGGGCCGCCTCGTGCACGTCGAGCTGGTCCTCGGAGACGACGCCCCAGGGCAGTTCGATCACCGTGTCGAGCCAGGTGCGGATCCACCCGTGCTCGGGGCTCTGCTCGCTCGTGCGCTCGAGCTTGTTGACCTCGCGCTCGATGGCGGCGCGCACAGAATCGGGGAACTCGCGCTCGCCGAGAGCGGCGCGGTAGTGCTCCGGCGTGCCGTCCTCCGCCCCGTCGCCGTCGAGCTCGCCCAGTTCCTTGCGGATGGCCTCGAGCTGGCGCCGGAGCAGGAACTCGCGCTGGGTCTTCTCCATGCCCTCTTCGACGGAGGTCTTGATCTGCTGGCGCAGGCTTATGTCGGCCAGCGTGTCGCGGGCCCAGCCGAGGACGAGCCGCAGGCGGGCCTCGACGTCGATCGTCTCGAGGACCTCCACCTTCTGGTCGAGGCTCAGGTCGGGGGAGTAGCCGGCCAGGTCGGCGATCTGCGACGGATCGGTCACGTCGCGCAGACGCGCCGCGATCTGCCGGGCCCCGCGCGACAGGAGGATGTTCTCGAGCACCGCCCGGTACTCCCGGGCGAGCTCGTGGACCGCCGACGACGTCGGCTCCTCGGTCACCGTCTCGAGTTGCACCCACAAGGCGCGACCCGTCCCCGGCACGGCCGAACCCACCACCGCCCGGTGCAGTGCCTGGACCACCATGGCCCGGGCGCCGCCGGGGAGATCGCCCAGCTCGACGATCTCGGCCACCACGCCGATGGCGCTGTAGCGGCCCTCCACGTGGGGCACGAGCACGAGCCGGCCGCCCACCGAGCCCGCCGCCTCGGCTGCGGCCTGGGCCTCGTCGGTCTCGAGGGCCATGGTCAGGACCATCCCGGGCAGCACGACGCCCGAGGTGAGAGGCAGCAGGGGCAGGGTTTCCGTCAACTGGGTCATGAGGCGCTCCCGGTCCGATTCGTTGTAGGTGCAACAACAAGGGCCCGGATTTGTTCCTTCGGGCTGGGGCGGCGACCGGCGCCTGCGGCATACTCCCCGGCTATGGCGGCTCCAGATCTGACGGGCCAGGTGACGGTGGTCACCGGGGCCAATTCCGGTATCGGCCTCGAGACGGCGGTCGGACTCGCCGGCCTCGGCGCCACCGTCGTGCTCGCCTGCCGGAACCCCGACCGGGCCGAGGCGGCGGCGGAGGCGGTGCGCGGGCGCACCGGGTCCACCTCGGTGGAGCTCGTCGCCCTCGATCTGGCCGACCTGTCGTCGGTGCGGGCGTGCGCGGAGGAGCTCCTCGGGCGATTCTCTTCGATCTCCGTCCTCGTCAACAACGCCGGCGGCATCTGGTCTTCCCGCCAGGTCACGGCCCAGGGCTTCGAGCAGACCTTCGGGGTCAACCACCTCGGGCCGTACTACCTGACCCGGCTCCTGCTCGAACGGCTGCAGTCGTCGGCGCCGAGCCGGATCGTCAACGTCTCGTCGGTCGGCCACCACATGGCCGCCTTCGGGGTGCGCTTCGAGGATCTGCAGACCACGGGCGCCTACGTGTCGCTCGAGGTCTACGGGCGCACCAAGCTGGCCAACATCCTCTTCGCCCGCGAGCTCGCGCACCGGCTCGAGGGCACCGCCGTCACCGCCAACGCGTGCCACCCCGGCGCCGTGCGCAGCGGCTTCGGCATGGACGGTGACCTCGGGGGCATCCAGGGCCTCGGCAACCGCGTCGTGCGGCTGTTCGAGATCTCGGCCGAGTCCGGTGCCCGGACGTCGGTGTACCTGGCGTCGTCCCCCGACGTCGCCGGCCGCAGCGGCGGCTACTACGTGCGCTGCAAGCCGGGCCACATGTCGCGCCAGGCCCGCTCGGCCGAGGCGGCGCAGCGGCTGTGGGAGGTGAGCGAGCAGCTGCTCGCCGAGGCCGGCTTCGCCCCGCCGCCGCTTCTCACCGCGGCCGGCGCCTGAGCCGCCTCAGCCGTTCTTCGGCAGGTCGCGGAAGGCCGTCGTCCGGTCGTTGCTCGGCTCCTTCGGGAGCCCGAGCACCCGCTCGCCCAGGATGTTGTGCTGGACCTCGTCGGTGCCGCCGTAGATCGACGGCGCCTGGGTGAACAGCGCCATCTCGGTGACCATGGCGTTCGCCGGCTGGCCCGTCGCCTCGTCGAGCCTGGTGCGGTCCTCGGCGGTGTAGGCGTGGAGCGTGCCGTGCGGCCCGAGGATGCGCAGGCCCAGGTCGCGCGACAGGCGCAGGATCTGGCTCATCGACAGCTTGGCGATGTTGCCGAGCCCGGGGATGTCGCCACCGCTCGTCCGCAGCGCCTTCTGGCGCAGGCTCATGAAGCGGGCGATCTCGTTCAGGGTGTGCAGCCGCATGAGGTCCTGGCGCACGGTGGGATCGTCGATCTTGCCGTGCTGCTTGGCCAGCTCCACGAGCAACCGGTTGGAGGCGCCCGACATGACGCCGGGCATGGCCGCGCCGCGCTGGGACATGCCCTGCACGAAGTCGCCGGCCCGCTTGCCGAGGTTGCCGGCCACCGTTCCCGGCGTGGCCGCCCCGCCGGCCTCGGAACCGCCTCCCGCGCCGAGACCGGCGCGCTCGAAGGCGAGCGTGGTGTTGGCCACTGCCCAGCCGTTGTTGAGCCCCCCGATCACCGCGTCGGCCGGCACCCGGGCGTCGGTGAGGAACACCTCGTTGAACAGGGCCCGGCCCGTCATCTCGCGCAGCGGCCGCACCTCGATGCCGGGCTGGTGCATGTCGATGGCGAAGTACGAGATGCCCTGGTGCTTGGGCACGTCCACGTCGGTGCGGGCGAGGAGCATCCCCATGTCGGCCACCTGGCCGCCCGACGTCCACACCTTCTGCCCGTTGATCACGAACTCGTCGCCGTCGCGCTCGGCCCGTGTCTGCAGGCCGGCGAGGTCGGAGCCGGCGTTCGGCTCGCTGAAGAGCTGGCACCAGGCTTTGCGCCCGGTCACGATCTCGCTGATGTAGAGCTGCTTCTGGGCCTCGTCGCCGTGGGTGGCGATGGTGGGGGCGGCGAGCAGCAGACCCAGGCCGCCCGGTGCGCCGAGGGCGCCGAACTCGGCGATCGTCCGCTGCACCCGCACGCTCTCCTCGCGCGACAGGCCCTTGCCGAAGGCGTCGGCCGGCAGCGCCGGTGCCGCCCACCCGGACGTGCCGAGACGTTCCCACCACTCGCCGACGGTCAGGTCGGGGTCCCAGTTCTCGCCGAGCCAGTCCTTCACCTCGGCGGCGACGTCGTCCACAGCGCTCATGGGCCCCATTGTGGCCACAATTGCCTGCAGCCGGCATCTCGGGAGATCACCGGCGCCGATACACCACGGCCGACGGACGGACGACCCATGCCCAAGCGCAGCGCAGGCCTCCTCCTCTACCGCGGCGCCGACCCGGCGTCGTGCCAGGTCCTGCTCGTCCACCCCGGCGGCCCCTTCTGGGCCCGCCGCGATCTCGGAGCGTGGACGGTGCCCAAGGGCGAGTACGGCCCCGAGGAGGACCCCCTCGCCGCCGCCGAGCGGGAGTTCGCCGAGGAGACCGGCATCGCCGCTCCGGGCGGGCCGCGTCACGACCTCGGCGAGCTGCGCCAGCGCGGCGGCAAGTTGACCCGCCTGTGGGCGGTGGCCGGCGACCTCGACGTCGCCCTCGTGCGCAGCAATTCCTTCACCATGCAGTGGCCGCCGCGGTCGGGCGAGACGGCCGAGTTCCCCGAGGTCGACCGGGCCGGGTGGTTCGTCCTCGCCGAGGCCCGGCAGCGCCTCCTCGCCAGCCTGGAGCCCTTCCTCGACCGCCTGGTCACGGTCCTTGGCGGAGACGTCCCGCCCCGTGGGCACGGCGGTTGACGGGCACACACCCCGGGTAGACGCGCTCGCCGATGGCACAGCTGGCGGGAGCCCCGGCCACCGTGGCCTACTTCTCGATGGAGATCGCCCTCGACGACGCCGTCCCCACCTACAGCGGCGGCCTCGGCGTCCTGGCCGGTGACCACCTGCGCGCCGCCGCGGATCTCGGCGTGCCGATGGTGGGCGTGACGCTGCTCTACCACCACGGCTATTTCGACCAGCGGCTCGGCGCCGACGGCAGCCAGCGCGAGGAACCGGTGCAGTGGTCGCCGTCGGACGTGCTCGAGCGCATGCCGGGCGCGGCCACGGTGCACGTGCAGGGCGCCGACGTGCACGTCGGCGCGTGGCGCGCCGTGGTGCGGGGGGTGACGGGCCACGAGGTGCCGGTGTTCCTCCTCGACACCGACCTGGCGGAGAACACCCAGGCCTATCGCGACGTGTGCAACAGCCTGTACGGGGGCGACGACGAGTACCGCCTGCGTCAGGAGATCGTGCTCGGCCTCGGCGGCGTGGCCTGGCTGGAGCGCGCCGGCGTGGAGCCGGCCACGTTCCACATGAACGAGGGGCACTCGGCCCTGCTCGGCCTGGCGCTGTCGCGACGGGCACGGCGAGCCGGGCGCCGCGACGTCGTCGCCGCGGTGCGCGAACGGTGCGTGTTCACCACCCACACGCCGGTGCCGGCGGGCCACGACCGGTTCCCGGCCGCCATGGTGGAGGAGCTCCTCGGGGCCGACGCCGTCGCCGACCTGCGGGCCCTGCACGCCATCGACGAGGACTGTCTCGACATGACCCGGCTCGGCATGGGCTCGTCTCGGGTGGTGAACGCCGTGTCGCGCCGGCACGGGGAGGTGACCCGGGCCATGTTCCCGGGCGTGACCGTGCGCTCGGTGACGAACGGGGTCCACGCGCCCTTCTGGGCGGCGCCGCCGGTGGCGCGGCTGTTCGACGACAACGTGCCGGGCTGGCGCGAGGATCCGGCGCTGCTGCGTCAGATGCTGGCCGTCGCGCTCGAGGAGGTCCGCAGCGCCCACGAGTCGTGCAAGCAGGCGCTCGTGGAGGCGCTCGAGGCCCGCGCCGGGGTGCGTCTCGACCCCAAGGCGCTGCTCGTCGGCGCAGCCCGGCGGGCCACCCCCTACAAGCGGATGGGGCTCCTCTTCACCGATCCCGACCGCCTCCGGTCCATGGCCCGGTCGGCGGGCCCGGTGCAGGTGGTGCTGTCGGGCAAGGCGCATCCCCGCGACGAGGCGGGCAAGGACCTCATCCGCCACGTCCACGCCGTGGCCAAGACGCTCGGCGCCGATGTGCCGGTGGTCTACGTGCCGGGCCACTCCATGGAGCTCAACCGCCTGCTGTGCTCGGGCAGCGACATCTGGCTGAACACGCCGCGCAAGCCGCACGAGGCGTCAGGGACGAGCGGGATGAAGGCGGCCGTCAACGGCGTACCGAGCCTGAGCGTGCTCGACGGGTGGTGGGTCGAGGGCCACGTCGAGGGTGTGACGGGATGGGCCGTCGGCGACCTGCAGGCGGAGTCGGCCGACGACGAGGACGCCGCCGCCCTCTACCGGGCGCTCGAGCACGCGGTGCTGCCGCTGTACTACGACGATCCCGACGGCTTCACGGCGGTGCGGCGCGCCACCATGGCGCTCAACGGGTCGTACTTCACCACGGAGCGGATGGTGGCCGAGTACTGCCGGGTCGCCTACCGCAGCGGGCCGCCGGCCGCCGAGGACTGAGGGGTCCCCGGGCCAGCGGCCGCGGGGGCGGGACGGACCGGGCGCGGTTGCGCGGGCCCCCGCACGAGCGCGGGGAAGCGCCGCGCGTCGAAACCGGCCACGAAGGCGCGCACCGCCGGGGGAAGGGCCACGTTCACGCGGTGCCGGCGGATCCGTCCCGGCGTGCCCACGACGACACGGTCGTGGAACACCCGCACCGAGTTCACCCGGTGGTCGCCCTCCATGACGGCGCGCAGGTACACGGCGAGGGCGCACTGGCGGGCGTCGGTCGGCTCACCGGTGACCCCGGCGGCGCCGAGTGCCCGGGCCACCGCCGTCGAATCGGGTCCGAGCGCCCGGAGGAGCCCGGTGGTCTGCTTCCCGAGGTCGGCCCGGTCCTGGCGTGTCGGCAGCCATCCCGGTCCCGGAGGTCGTGCTGTCACAGCAGCGATCTACCTGCGCTCCGCAGGGCCCAAACCTGCGACGTTTCTCCCCATCTGCGCCAGGGCATGTGGCGCGCGACAGCGAGAGCTCGCTCTGACCGGGACGGCGGGTCACAGGCACCGTCGCGTCGTCGCCCGGGACGGGGCCCGAGGCCGAGGGGGCCCGAACGTGGCCAAGCAGATGGTCAGCGACTTCGTCATTTCCCGCTTGCAGCAGTGGGGGGTGGAGTACCTCTTCGGGTACCCCGGCGACGGCATCAACGGGCTCATGGGGGCGCTCAACCGGGCCGGCAACCGGCCCCAGCTCGTGCAGGCCCGTCACGAGGAGATGGCCGCCTTCGAGGCCGTGGGCTACGCCAAGTTCACCGGCAAGCCCGGCGTCTGCATCGCGACGTCGGGACCGGGCGCCATCCACCTCCTGAACGGGCTGTACGACGCCAAGCTCGACCACGTTCCCGTGGTCGCCATCGTGGGCCAGCAGGCGCGCACCGCGCTCGGGGGTCATTACCAGCAAGAGGTCGACCTGGTGTCGTTGTTCAAGGACGTCGCCAGCGAGTACGTGCAGATGGCGACGAAGGCCGAGCAGTTCCCACTCCTCATCGACCGGGCCATGCGCATCGCCATGAGCCAGCACGCGCCCACCTGCATCATCGTCCCGACCGACCTGCAGGAGGAGCCCTACGAGTCGCCCGGGCACACGTTCAAGGAGATGCTCTCGTCGGACACCTACGAGCCGTCGTCGATCGTCCCGCGCCAAGACGATCTCCGGCGCGCCGCGGAGATCCTCAACGAGGGGGAGCGCGTCGCCATGCTCGTCGGCCAGGGGGCGCGCGGCGCGAGGGCGGAGGTGCTGCAGGTGGCCGACCTGCTCGGAGCCGGCATCGCCAAGGCCCTGCTCGGCAAGGACGTCGTCCCCGACGACAATCCGATCGTCACCGGTGCCATCGGGTTGCTCGGCACGAGGCCGAGCTACGACCTCATGATGGAATGCGACACCCTGCTCATGGTGGGCTCGTCCTTCCCCTATTCGCAGTTCCTGCCCGAGTTCGGCAAGGCGCGCGGCGTGCAGATCGACATCGACGCCCGCATGATCGGGATCCGGTACCCGATGGACGTCAACCTCGTGGGCGACGCCGCCGCCACGCTGCAGGCGCTCATGCCCATGCTGGAGCGCAAGAGCGACCGCAGCTGGCAACAGGGCATCGAAGAGGGCATCAGGAAGTGGTGGTCGGTGGTGGAGGCCCGTGCCGGGCTGAAGGCCGAGCCGGTCAACCCCCAGTACGTCTTCTGGGAGCTGTCGCCCCGGCTCCCCGACGACGCGATCGTGTGCGCCGACTCGGGCTCCGCCGCCAACTGGTACGCCCGGGACCTCAAGTTCCGCGGCGCCATGCGTGGCTCGCTGTCGGGGACGCTCGCCACCATGGGGCCCGGCGTGCCATATGCGATCGGGGCCAAGTTCGGCAATCCGAGCCGCCCGGTGTTCGCCGTCGTCGGCGACGGCGCCATGCAGATGAACGGTCTCAACGAGCTGCTCACGATCTCGAAGTACTACAAGCAGTGGGCGGACCCGCGGCTCGTCGTGCTCGTGTTGCACAACAACGACCTCAACCAGGTCACGTGGGAGATGCGGGCCATGGCCGGCGACCCCAAGTTCGAGGCGTCGCAGGACCTCCCCGAGTTCGACTATGCCGGCTACGCCGATCTGGTCGGTTTGATCGGCATCCATGTGGACAAGCCGGAGCAGGTCGGACCGGCCTGGGACCGGGCCATCGCCGCCGACCGCCCCGTCGTCATCGACGCGGTCACCGATCCCGAGGTGCCGCCGCTGCCGCCGCACGTCGAGTTCGAGCAGGCCAAGGCCCTCATGTCGGCCGTCCTGAAGGGCGACCCGGCGTCGGGCGAGATCGTCCGCCAGGGCTTCAAGGGCAAGCTCCAGGA
>DASRBM010000200.1:0-3438 GCA_035653635.1 Acidimicrobiales bacterium
CATCTGGTCCCAGTACGGGGAGCTGTCGTGCGTTGAGACGTGCGTTGACAAGGGTTCCCGAATCTGTTCTTCCGTCTCGACGCGTGGAATCCGCGCCGGGTAGGTGGCCGGGTCCGCCCCCCGCGGTTCCTCGCCGTCAGCGGCGTCGCTCATGGTGGCTCCTCTCACAAGACCGCCGCGCGGTATGTCCGGACAGGAGCGCAACCGCCTTTGCCCCCTGTAGACTCATTGTAGCTACAGGCCGCCGCGTGCGCCATCCCAACCGGGACGCCGACTACACTTGGTGCGACGCGGCGGTGGCCGCGGCGAGACGCGCTGGATTGAGGGACACCGAATGGCGTTTGCGCTCTTCACCCCGGACGATGTGCGAGAGGCGTTGAAGCAGGTCGAGGACCCCGAGCTGGGTGTCAACATCGTGGATCTGGGGCTCGTCTACGACGCGACCGTCGCCGACAACGGCGATATCACGATCACCATGACGCTCACCTCGATGGGCTGCCCGCTGGGGCCGGTGATCACCGAGCAGATCCGGGCGGCGCTGAGCGGTGTCTACGGGCTGCCGGGCGTCGGCACGATTGACGTCAAGCTCGTCTGGAGTCCACCCTGGTCGCCGGAGCGCATGAGCGAGGCGGCGAAGGACGAGCTGGGAATCTGGTAGCGCACGGCGGCGGTGGGTGTACGGCAGCACTTGGCAACGGAACGAATCCGGTGGTTGTCAAGATCGGGGCGGGCGGCGCGCGGCGCCCGCCAGGTCGTCGTCTGCCTGTGACGGCCCGCCGGCGGGCCGCCTACACTGAAAGCGCCCGTGGCAGGAGCCGCGGGACGTGAGCCCGCGACCCGGGCGGACGCCACGCCGCTGGACCTAACCCACGATCGATCCGGGGGCCGGCGCGACCGGTTCCCGCACACCGCCGAGCAGGGCGGGCCCGGTTGGGAGTCCGCACTCGACGCACTCGGCGCGGTCGGCTGGTGAGGTCCGCCAAGCCGACGATTCCTACCAACACAGTGGGCATCTGGCCCACCCATCCGCAATGTCTCAGGAGTGAGTGATATGGGCATGCCGCGTCTCGATCATGTGGGTGTTATCGTCGATGACCTCGACGCCGTGGCCGCGTTCTTCCTCGCCCTGGGCTTCGAGCGCGAGGGCCGGGGGCTGGTCGAGGGCGAAGTGGTGGACAAGATCAACGGGCTTGATGGCGTCCGCGCGGAAATGGTGTGGGTGCGAACGCCGGACGGCAGCGGCACGCTCGAACTCGTCAAGTACCATGCACCGGCTGACGACGAGGGCATACACCCCTGGCCGACGAACCGGCTGGGCTTCCGGCACATCTGTATCGAGGTCAATGACCTCAATACGATCGTCGACGGCCTGCGCGACAACGGCTTTGACACGGTCGGCGAGGTTCAGGATTACGAGGACACCTATCGGCTCTGCTTTGTCCGCGGTCCGGAAGGACTGATCGTCGAGCTCGCCGAGCAAATCGCCTCCGAGGGCGCGAGCTAGGCGACCGCACGGAGCTCCCACGTCCGTCGCTGGCCGCGACGAGCGGCGATGTCGCCGACGTCCGCGCCGAGTCGGCGGCGCACCTCACACCGGCCCAGCACGACCACATCAAGGTCTACGGCACCGACCGCTTCGACCTGGACACCGAGCTCAGCCGCGAACGCCACCGGCCGCTACGGCGGCCGGCCCGATCCGTCAGCCCGGGCACGAAAACGTTCGGACTTGTTCCGTTGCTGAGGCGACCCCGTGTCGTGGCAGCGCCTTGCCCTGCCCGATAGGTGCCCGCGCCGATGCCGCGGCATAGGGGGTGCGGGCCTTTGATTGGCACCCGCTGCACCGGGCTGGCCGGTGCGGGGCGGGTACGCGATCGAGGAGGCACAGCATGACGACCGCGGGCGTGGCCGGCCCGACCCACCCGGCCCATTCGCACCAGCACGGTCCAGGGTGCGGGCACACGGCGATCCAGCATCAGGGCCACACCGATTACCTGCACGACGGGCACCTGCACCACCAGCGGGCCGATGGCACGGTCGAGGAGCACCAGCTCGACGTCAACGCGACCAACCCGAGCGGTTGCGCGCCGCACGACTGCGGCGCCCACGACGCCAGCCACCGGCACGGTCCCGGCTGCGGGCACGAGGCGGTGCCGCACGGCGACCACACGGACTACCTCGTCAACGGCCACCTGCACCATCCGCACGGCGATCACTGCGACGATCACGGCCCGGTGCAGACGGTGTAGCCCGGCCTGCCTAGGTTGCCTGTCCACGTGCGCCGGCCCTTGTCTGTCGGCCCGCACCGCTGCCTCGTCTGTCATTCCGATTTGGCGCCCGGGATTCCTCGCTCATCGCTCGGAATGACAGACAAGGGCCGGCGCGCGTGGACAGACTTGGGGAGACGCGGGATGAGCCCTGCATGACGGGGCCGCCATTGGCCGTCCACCGTCGCCGGACACACCGCGGGCCACCTTCATCGGGTGGCCCGCGGCGTGGGAGAGGAACGGGATGGACAGCGTTGGCTAGTGGGCGAGGGCGGCGGCCGGGATGGCGCAGCCGACGTCCGTGTATTCGATCTCCTCGAGCGACGTCGGCGCGTTCGGGCCGCACATCGGGCACTCGGGGTCGCGCGTCAGCTTCAACTCGCGGAAGGTCATCGAGAGCGCGTCGTAGGTGAGCAGGCGGCCGACCAGAGGTTCGCCGATGCCGAGGATCAACTTGGCGACCTCGGTCGCCTGGATCAAGCCGATCGTGCCGGGCAGCAGCCCGAGCACGCCCGCCTCGGCGCAGCTCGGCGCCAACTCCGGCGGCGGCGGATCGGGGAAGAGGCAGCGATAGCAGGGGCCCTCGCCGGCGATGAAGGTCGTCGCCTGCCCCTCGAAGCGGAAGATGCTGCCGTGGACGTTCGGCTTGTCGAGGAAGACGCAGGCGTCGTTGATCAGGTAGCGGGCCGCGAAGTTGTCGGTGCCGTCGAGGATGATGTCGTAGGGGGCGAAGATGTCGAGGACATTCTCCTTCGTCAGCAGCGCCTCGTGGGTGACGACGTTGACGTCCGGGTTGAGCGCCTCGATCGTGAGGCGCGCCGACTCGACCTTCGGCATGCCGACGCGGTCGACGGTGTGGATGACCTGCCGCTGCAGGTTGCTCTCATCCACCACGTCCACGTCGACGACGCCGATGGTGCCGACGCCGGCGGCGGCGAGATAGAGCGCGGCTGGAGCGCCGAGTCCGCCGGCGCCGACCAGGAGAACCTTGGCGTCGAGCAGCTTGTGCTGGCCGGCCTCGCCGACCTCGGGGATGAGGAGGTGGCGGCTGTAGCGGCGGCGCTGCTCGGGCGTCAGCATCTGCGGCGTGGTCCACCGTTGGCCGCTGCCCTTCCAAGCGTTGAAGCCGCCAGCGAGGGAGACGACGTCGGTGTAGCCGAGCTCGTGCAGCGTC
>DASRBM010000201.1:0-3982 GCA_035653635.1 Acidimicrobiales bacterium
GAAGGTGTCGATCTCACTCTCCCAGGTGCGGAAGCGGGGACAGGCCCGGGTGCACATGGTGCAGCCGCGCTCGCCGTGGGTGCAGTCCTCGGGACCGCCGTCCTCCTCGACCTTCCACGGCCGGTAGACGCCGCCGCCCGACTCGTACTTGAGCACGTCGTGGGGACAGACGACGACGCAGCCCGCACATCCGGTGCACAGACCCGACGTCACGACTTCCTTGTAGAGGTGGGCCCAGTGCGGCTTCTCCGGCGGCATGCGCCCGACGTTAGCGTTGCCGCTCGTGCCCGAGCTGCCAGAGGTGGAGGCCTACCGCCGCCTGGCCGAGCGGGCGTTGCACCGCCCGGTGGACCGGGTGCAGGTGGGCGATCCCCGGTTCGTGCGCGGCGGGGCCACGCCTCGGGCCGTGAGCGGGCTCCTCCAGGGTCGCCTCCTCGGTGCCGTGACCCGGATCGGCAAGCTGCTCGTGTTCGACGTGATGGAAAAGGGCGGCGATTCCGGGCCGGCGCGTCTCGGTCTGCGCTTCGGGATGACCGGACGGCTGCTCGTGGACGGCGCCCCCGGCGTCGACGCGCTGCTCTACTCGAGCGACCGGGCCGACCCGGCGTGGGACCGGTTCGCCCTGCACTTCACCGACGGGGGCGCGCTCGTCGTACGCGATCCCCGTCTGCTCGGCGGTGTGCACCTCGATCCCGACACGGCCGCGCTCGGCCCCGATGCGCTCTCCCTCACACCGGCGCAGCTCCGCTTCGCCCTCGACCGCAGCGCCGCGCCGCTCAAGGCCCGGCTCATGGACCAGGCCCGCATCGCCGGGGTGGGCAACCTCATCGCCGACGAGGTGCTCTGGCGGGCCGGGCTCGCCCCGGGCCGGGCGGCCGGTTCGCTGACCCCGGCCGAGCAGCGGCGGCTGCTCCATCACCTGCGTCGAACCCTCGGGGACCTGCTCGAGCGGGGAGGTTCGCACACCGGCGACCTCATGCCCGAGCGGATCCCGGGCGGGCGCTGTCCCCGCGACGGTGTGGAGCTCTGCCGCGACGTGGTGGGTGGCCGGACGACGTGGTGGTGCCCGGCGCACCAGCGCTGAGGCCGTTCAGTCCGGTTCCGCCAGCGCCGCCCGGAGCCGGTCGACCTCCCGACGGACGGTGTCGGCCGTGGTCATCTGCGCGCCGCGGGCCTTGGAGGCGTTCCAGGTGTCGGCGTCGAGCTCGGCCTTCACCAGGGCGCGGTAGCGCTTCCACAGCACGAATGCGGCCGGGGAGCGGAACGACGCCAGGTCGCGCTCGGACACGGTGCAGGCGAGCAGCTCGGCCGCGAGCGCGGGGTCGCGGCCGTGCTCGATGGCCGCCACCGCGATGAGGAAGTCGCTCGCGATGAGTGGATAGGGCTGGTCGAGATAGAGGCCGCTCGCCTCCACGAGGGTGCGCCGGGCTTCGTCGGCCCGTCCCTCCTCCGCCAGGACCGTGGCCCGGTGCGAGGCGGCCCACTCGTCGCCCCAGTTGGCGGCGAGCTGCTCCACATGCGCCATGGCCTCGTCGAGCTCGCCCCGCAGCACGAGCGCGACGGCAGCGGCGAGACGGGCGTTCATGTCGGCGAAGTTCTGCGAGCTCGTGATCGCACGCGCCGCCTCGACCGGTCGCTCCACATCGCCTTCGACCAGCCAGAAGTGGGCTTCGATGCCCGTCGCCAGCTGCGCGGCCCAGGGCTGGTGGTGCTGCTCGGCCAGTCGGCGGGCGTCGTCGAAGAGGGCGTGGGCCTCGGGGTAGCGGTCGGGGGTGAAGGACAGATACAGCGCGGCGAAGACGGAGGCCAGGCCGGCCCCGGGCCCCTCCGGGCGCAGGGCGAGCGACCGTCGGGCGCAGCGGGCCATGTCGGGGAATTCGCCCCGCGCCATGTGGATGCTCGACAGCAGGGCCAGGGCGAGCGCCCGCTGGTCGTCGGTGACGGCCTCGTCCTGGAGCAGACGCGTGAGCCGGTCGGCGCCTTCGTCCTGGAACTCGACGACGTGCCACAGGGCGCCGGACGACACCGCCAGCTCGAGCGCCCGGTCGCTGCGCCCGGTGGCGTCGTACCAGTCGAGGGCGGCCCGCACGTTGCCGACGTCGGCGGCGAGCTCGTGCCCGAGGTCCCACCGCAGGGCCCGCTCGTCGAACGGGCTGCGGCGCGCGGTGGTCAGCCAGTAGTCGAAGTGGGCGTCGCGCAAGCGGTCCACCTCGCCCGCCTCGAGCAGGCGGTCGGCGGCGTAGAGGCGGATGGTCTCGAGCATGCGGTAGCGCGTGATCGGCGACCCTCCGGCGGCAGGGTGCCGGGTGGAGGTCGACGGCGCCGGCGGGCGCTCGCGCACCACGAGGGATTTCGCCACGAGCGAGCCGAGCGTGTCGAGGGTCACGGTGTCGTCCCCGCCACCGCAGACGGCGGCGGCCGCCGGCAGGGTGAAGCCGCCGCTGAAGACCGACAGGCGCCGGAAGAGGACCCGCTCGTGCTCCTGGAGCAAGTCGAAGCTCCAGTCGATCGCCGCCCGCAGCGTCTGCTGGCGCTGGGTCCGCCGGCGGCGGCCGCCGGTGAGCAGACGGAAGCGGTCGTCGAGATGGGCCGCCAGCTCGGCGGCCGACAGGTGGCCGACGCGGGCGGCGGCCAGTTCGAGGGCGAGGGGGATGCCGTCGAGCTGCTCGCAGATCTCGGTCACCGTCGCCGTGGTGGCGGCGTCGGTCGGGAAGTCCGCGTCGGCGGCCCGGGCCCGGGTCACGAAGAGCTCCACGGACTCCTGCGTCGGGAGCGAACCGACCGGCCACGTCCGCTCCCCGTCCACCGACAGCGCCTCCCTGCTGGTGGCGAGCACGCACAGGTCGGGGCACTGCTCCAGGAGATCCTCGAGGAGTCCGGCGCAGGCATCGAGCAGGTGCTCGCAGTTGTCGAGCAGCAGTAGGGTCCGGCGACCGGCGAGGAGCGACGTCACCGTGTCCCACAGGGGGGCAGCCGGCTGGGTCGTCGTGAGCCCGCAGGCGCCGGCCACGGCGGGAAGGATCTGCGAGCCGTCGGCGAGCGCGGACAGGTCGACGAAGTAGGCGGTGTCGAAGCGGTCGAGGCAGTGTCGGGCCACCTCCACGGCCAGCCGGGTCTTGCCCGTCCCGCCGATGCCGATGAGCGTCACGACGGCGCCGGCCGTCATGTGCCCGACCAGCTCGCCGATCTCCGCCGACCGCCCGACGAAGGCGGAGCGCGACGAGGGCAGGTTGTCGGTGCGGGCGTCGGGCACGCGCAGGGCGGGGAAATCGCCCGGGAGCCCTGGGGCGGTCAGCTGGAAGAGGTGCTCGGAGACGTCGATGTCGCGGAGGCGGTGCTCGCCGAGGTCGCGCAGCGCGGTCCCGTCCGGGAGCTGCCCGGCCAGCAGCGCGGCGGTGGCCGACGAGACGAGGACCTGACCGCCGTGCGCGGCGTCCATGATGCGGGCGACCCGGTTCAGGGTGGGTCCGAAGTAGTCGCCGTCGCGCTCGTCGGCGTCGCCGGTGTGGACCCCGATGCGCACCCGGAGGTCGGCCCCCTCGCCCCCGAGGACGCCCGGTGTCGCCAACCGGCGTTGCACTTCGGCTGCGGCGATCACGGCCGCGTGGGCCGAGGGGAACGCCGCGCACATGCCGTCGCCGGTGTGCTTGAAGATCCGCCCGTCGGCACCCTCGATGCACGAGGCGAGCAGGGCGTCGTGGCGTTCGAGGGCGCTGCGCATGGCGCCCTCGTCGCGCTGCCACTGGCGCGTGCTCCCCTCGATGTCGGTCAGGACGAAGGTGAGCGTGCCCGCCGGCTGGTTCGCCACCGACCGCGGAATTTAGACGGCCGGTCGCGGCCGCGCCCGGGCCCTGCCGCGCCGCCGGGATCAGCTCCCGAGGGAGCCCGCCTCCTCGAGCACCTTGGCGGCGTGGCCGTCCGCCCGCACGTTGTACCAGGCCCGCGCGATCCTGCCGTCGGCGCCGACGAGGAAGGTGGAGCG
>DASRBM010000202.1:0-10812 GCA_035653635.1 Acidimicrobiales bacterium
CTCGGTGGGGGAGACGGCGCCGCTGCTCTACACGGCCAACTACAACTCGAACGACCCGAGCCTGGCGCTGACGCACTCGCCCGTCGGGTACCTCACCTACGCGTCGTTCACCTTCTGGAACGAGCCCTACGCCTCGGCGCACCAGCTCGCCTTCTCCGCCGCCCTCCTGCTCGTGGTGCTCGTGCTCGTGCTCATCGTGGTGTCGCGGCTCGTCGTCGCCCTGACCCAGCGCTACGCGCCCGAACGCCAGGCCCGCCTGCCGCGCCGCCTGCGACGGCCACCGGCCGGCCCGACCGAGGCGCTGCCGGCGGCCGCGCCCGTCCCCGGTGCCGACCCCGGGGGCTGGCCGAGCCAGGGCGGGAGCCGGTAGGAAGAGCGCCGCACGGGCCGGAGGGGCCGGACCGTGACCCGGCCGCCTTCGATGCGACGGGCCGGACCGGGACGGGACGGAGGCGGCGGTGATCGGTGCGGTCGTGATCGGGACGGGCTTCGGGTGCTACACCCACGTACGCGCCCTGCGGGCCGCCGGCTTCGACGTGCTCGCCCTCGTCGGACGCGACCCGGACAAGACGGCCGAGCGGGCGCGTCTGTTCGACGTCCCCAACGTCTGCTCGTCCCTGACGGACGCGCTGAGGCTGTCCGGCGTCGACGCCGTCACCATCGCCACGCCGCCGCGCACCCACGGCGCCTTCGCCCTCGAGGCCCTCGCCGCCGGCCGCCACGTCCTGTGCGAGAAGCCCTTCACAGCGGATCTGGGCGAAGCGCGCGTCGTGCTCAGCGCGGCCGAGGCGGCCGGGGTGGTGCACCTGCTCGGCACCGAGTTCCGCTTCGACGGCGGCCAGGCGACCCTGGCGCGCGCCGTGGCCGACGGGCGCATCGGCGTGCCCAAGCTCGCCACCTGGCTGATGCACGTGCCCGTGCTGACGGCACCCGACGCGGTGGTGCCCGACTGGTGGGCCGACGCCGGTGCGCGCGGGGGCTGGCTCTGGGCCCACGGTTCGCAGCTCATCGACCAGATCCGCGTCACGGTGGGCGAGGTGGCCGGGGTGAGCGCGTCGCTGCTGCATGTGATCGACCGTCCCGCCATGTCGGCCGACGACGGCTTCGTCGTGCATCTGCGCTTTCGCAGCGGGGCGGCGGGGGTCATGCAGTCCACCGCGGGCGACCACGGCATCCTGGTCGAGACGCGGGTCACGGGGTCGACCGGTGCGGCCTGGATCGAAGGGGTGGGCCAGCGGGTGAAGGTGGCCGACGCCGGCGGTGTCCACGACGTCCCCGTGGCGGCCGGTCTCACCGATCTCCCCGCCCCGCCGCTGCCGGCCGGCGCCGTGACCACCACCTACGAGCAGATGATCACCTTCGGTGTGGAGTACGCGCCCTACGTGCGCCTGGCGCAGTGCTTCCACGACCGCATCGTGGCGGCCGGCGGTGGCGGACGAGGATCCACGGCGGGGCCGGAGGGACAGGACCCGGGCGAGCGCGCCGGATGGCCGGCCCCGGCGACCTTCGCCGACGGTGTGGCCCAGATGGCCGTGCTCGAGGCCATCATGACCTCCGACGCGGCCGGCGGCGCCTGGACCGAGGTCGCCGCCGTCGGCTGAGCCGCCCCGTCAACGTCGTTCGCCGGCGTACTCCACGACCCGGGTGACCACGTCGTCGGTGGCCTTGGAGCGTGCCCCGCACGACACCGGGGGCTGGGGGTCGTACTCGATCATGAGCTGGGCGGCTTCGGCCGCGGTGCGGTCGTAGAGGAGCTCCACCAGCCGCAGCGCCATGTCGATCCCGCTCGAGACACCGGCCGCGGTGATGATGCGCCGGTCGAGGTGCTCCACCACGCGCTGCTCGACCGGATCGGCGCCGTGCGCGGCGAGCTCCGGGTAGGTGGCCCAGTGGGTGGTGGCGGTGAGCCCGCGGAGCAGCCCCGCCGCGCCGAGCACGAGCGACCCGGTGCACACCGAGGTGGTGAAGCGGGTCGTGCGGTGGGCCTCGCGCAGCCAGGCGAGGACGCGCTCGTCGTGCTGCAGGCGTCGGCTGCCGACACCCCCGGGGAAGACGACGACGTCGGGTCGCTCGATCTCCTCGAAGGTGGCGTCGACGAGGAGGCCGAGCATGGCGTTCTCGGTGCGCACCGGTCCCGGCTGGTGGCCGACGAAGGTGATGTCGAGGGTGGGGATGCGCTGCAGGACCTCGTAGGGTCCGATGGCGTCGAGCGCCGTCATCTCCTCGAACAGCGGGATGGCGACCTGCAGGTGGTCGGTCATGGGGCGGTCCTCTCTCGTCGGGCGTGGCGGATCGTCGGGATGTGTCGGTCAGCAGGCGCGTCGGCGGCGGTGGTGGCCGGGGCGGTGGCCGCGGCCGCGACAGTGGCGGTGGCGGTGGCGGTGGCGGTGGCCGCCACAGTGGCGGTGGCGAACCGTCGCCGGTAGGCGTCGGGGGTCACGCGGAGGTGCCGGAGGAAGCTGCGGCGCAGTGTCTCCGCCGAACCCAGCCCACAGCGCTCCGCCACCACCTGCAGCGTGTCGCTGGTCTCCTCGAGCAACCGCCGCGCCGCTTGGAGGCGCACGTGCTCGACGAAACGTCCCGGGGTCTGGCCCACCTCGGACCGGAAGACGCGGGCGAAGTGGCGCACGCTCATGGCGGCCGCATCGGCCAGCTGTGGCAGGCGGTGGTCGGCGGCCGGGTCGGTCTCGATGCGGTGCTGCACGGCCCGCACGGCCGAGCGCTCGGCCCGCGGCGTCCAGACGGGGGTGGCGAACTGCGTCTGGCCGCCCGGGCGGTGGAGGAACATCACCAACCAGCGGGCGACGGTCTGTGCGATCTCCACGCCGAGGTCGGCTTCGACGAGGGCGAGCGCCAGGTCGATGCCGGCGGTGACCCCCGCGCTCGACCAGTAGGGCCCGTCCTCTATGTAGATGGGGTCGGGGTCGACCTGGAGGGCGGGGTAGTCGTCGGCGAGCTGCCCGGCCGAAGCCCAGTGCGTGGTGACGCGTCGGCCGTCGAGCAGTCCGGCCTGGGCGGCAAGGAAGGCGCCGGTGCACACCGTCGCCACCCGCCGGCAGTTCGGCGCGTTGCGGGCGACCCAGCGCACGAGGGCGGCGTCGTGGCGCGCCTGGCGCACCCCGGTTCCGCCTGGGAGGAGCAGGGTGTCGACGCCGGTCGCCCGCCGCGGGAGCCGGGACGTGGCCAGCTCGAGCCCGCTGCTCGTGACGACGGATCCGCCGTGGAGCGAGGCCACCGTCGGTCGGTAGCCGGCTTCGAGGCCGGCGGTCTCGGCGGCACGGTCGGCACCGGCGAAGACCTCGAGGGGCCCGACGACGTCGAGCGACTGCAGGTCGGGGAAGGCGACGATCAGGACCTGGCGGGGCTCCACCGGGCCAGCATCGGGGAGCGGGCGGATGGCGTCAATGCCCTATAACCCTCGGATTCGGCCAAAGGCCGGTCCGGCTCGGCGCCCGGTTGTGGCCGACCGGCGCCGGTGTCACGATCCGGGACGGCACGCGGTGGCAGGCGGCGGCCGCGATACGGCGGACACAGGCGGAGGCGGCGATGCGACGGCTGTTCGGGATCCTGTTGGTGTGCTGCGCGGCTGCGCAGGTCCTCGTCGGACTGGCCGGTGCGGGCGGCGCTTCGGCGGCGTCGGCGACGTCGCACACCTCCTCTTCCTGCGTCCACCGGTTGCTGGTGCTGTCGGCCATGCCGCTCGAGCTCGATCCGCTGCTCGCCCACGCCAAGGTGGAGTCGCGCCCGGTCGTCGTGAATCACCGACCGTTCGTCGACGCCGAGCTCGGCGGCAACCACGTGATCATGGGCCTGACCGGCATCGGCCCCGAGAATGCGCAGGCGGCCACCGATGCCGCCTTCGCCCGGTTCCTCTGCAGCGACGGCAGCCCGCAGATCAGCGGGGTGGTCTTCTCGGGGACGTCGGGCGGCGACTACATCGGCGACGTCTTCGTGCCGAGCGCGTGGAGCGATGCCGGCGCCCCGGCGGTGCCGGTGTCGTCCGACATGCTGACCGTGGCCGAGCAGGCGCCCGCACCGCATCTGATCCAGTCGACGCCGCTCGGCGATCCCGCCTGCCTGTGCGAGGCGACCTCCGGGCTGTTGCTGCCGATCACGGTGCAGCACGTGCCGACGGTGTCCTTCGGAGGCACGGGGCTCACCACCGATCCCTTCGGGGGCCGCACCCTTCCGTGTGTCGCCACCGGCAACGACGTCTTCGGGTGCACGCCCTGTCGCGAGTTCGACCGCGACGCGGCCGACCAGCTGCAGGCGCTCGTGGGCGGCGCGCCCGCCTTCCTGGAGCTGAGCTTCTTCACCGGTTACGCGCAGTCCACGGCGCCGGCCGGCGACTGGGTGGCGGAGGACGACGAGACCGCGGTCGTGGCCCAGATCGCCGCGCAGCACAGCACGCCGTTCATCGGATTCCGTGCCGCATCCGACGGGGCTGGAGATCCCTTGCACCTGCCCGGCTTCCCGTCGGAGTTCTTCGTCTACCGGCAGCTGGCCGCCGACAACGCCGCCGCAGCCGCACTTGGTTTTCTCACACAGTGGAGCTCTGACCACCCGTCGCAGTGACACGCCCATAGCACGCGCCCCTTCACCGGGGTTGCGAAATCGCCGATTTCGCCAAGGTTTGGCCTCGTGTTGGCCCGGGAAAGGGTTCCCGCAGTTTCGGGGGCTCGGGTGCGAAGTCGGAGGCTCGGGTCATGCGGCCAACTCAAAATCGGCGGACGGGCTTTGCCTTGGGCAGTGGTGCCGTCCTCACCTTGGTTCTCGGCGCGGTGGGCAACGTCGCCTGGGCGACGCCGGGCAACGGCAACGGCAACGGCGCTGCGAACGGCGCGGCCAACGGCAATGCGAACGGGGCCGGCAACGGCAACGGCGCGGCCAACGGCAACGGCGCTGCGAACGGCAATGGCAACGGCGCCGGCAACGGCAACGGCGCGGCCAATGGCAACGGAAATGCGAACGGGGCCGGCAACGGCAACGGCAACGCGGCAGGTTCGACGTCCGGGGGTGGCAACGCGCCTCCGGGCAACAACGGCCACATCCAGATCGACGAGTACGCCATGGACGGCGGCAACGGCAACGACCCGCACGTGTCGTGCGGCTTCAGCGTGACCTTCTTCGGCTACGACGGCGGGCCCCAGAGCGCGACCATCAGGGTGACCCCGTGGGCGCCGACCGGCGGCGGCCACCCGACCACCTTCGGGCCGGTCACCTGGAACGTGGGCACCCGCACGAGCGGGAACCAGTTCGACGCCAACTACCCGATCTCGTGGTCGCAGCTGGCGCCGGTGTTCGCCGGCGTGACGCCTGCCGCCCAGGGCTACCACGCCCGCATCGAGGTGGAGGTCACGGGATCGCAGGGCTCGGACGACAAGTTCAAGATGGTGTGGATCGAGCCGTGCACCCCGCCGGCACCGGTCACACCACCCGCCTCGTCCAGCGCCAGTACGCCGGCGGCGAGCACACCGGCCACGGCGGCCGCGAACAGCGTGACGACCGCAGGCAC
Source organism: Acidimicrobiales bacterium (assembly GCA_035653635.1). Lineage (GTDB taxonomy): Bacteria > Actinomycetota > Acidimicrobiia > Acidimicrobiales > UBA8190 > DASRBM01. The sequence goes on from DASRBM010000202.1 coordinate 5,516, forward strand.
CACGTCGGCGCCGACGGTCCACACCCCGGCCGCAGCCGTGGCGCCGCCGCTGTCGATCGCCGGCCTCTTCGGCACGACGCCGGTGTTCGGTGTGCCGGGAACGCATCCGATCACCGCCGCTCTCGGATCGGCGCCCACGGTGCACACCGCCGGGCTGGCCTTCACCGGAGCGGACATCGCCGCCCTGGTGATCGGGGCCCTGCTCCTGATCGGGATCGGCGCCCTGCTCATCCTGTGGGGGCGCCCGGACGTGGTCGCACGGCTGACCCGCAGGCCGCGGATCCCCTGACCGGAGCTGGATTCACAACGGCAACAGCGATGTGCGCGCAGATGGCCCGGTCGCGTGAGACGCGATCGGGCCGTCTCCGCGTCTGCGACGCGTGTTCGATACGCCGCCGCCACCAACCGTTTGCTTGACACCTGTCCTTTCCGTAGCAAAAGTGAGCACATGCAGACGAAGCGGGACGTCAGGAACGAAGGCTCGACGTACGAGGCACCGGCCATCACGGCTCACGGCTCGGTGGCCGACCTGACGAAGGCCTTCCTGGTGGGGCTCTTCATCGACTCGAACGGCAAGAGCGGCAACCTGATCATCGGCAGCACCAGCCTGTAGTCCGGCCCGCTCCATCGGCGACAACCGGTGGAGGCATCGGACGAAGGGCACCGATCCGGGTCACGTCGGATCGCAACCGATCACGTGGGCGGCGAACGCGCATTGCCACGCGGCCCGTACCGCATGGGCGCCTTCGAGATCGCCTGTGGCGAGGTGCTGGGCGGCGACCTGGCACCGGCGCCGCTCTCCACGTCCACGCTCACACCGGCTGACGCGCTCGAGCAGGCGCTCCTGCCCGCCCTCGCCCGTCCGCCGTGCCTGGTCCACTTCTCCGGCGGCATCGACTCCTCGCTTCTCCTCGCCCTCGCCCTTCGCGCCGCCCGGCACCACGGCCTCGAAGCTCCGGTCGCCTACACCCGTCGCTACCCCGGGCTGGCCGAGTCCGGCGAGGACGAGTGGCAGGAGACGGTGGTCGCCCATCTCAGCCCCCTCGAGTGGGAGAAGCGGGTCGTCACGGACGAGGCCGATCTGGTGGGTCCGGTGGCGGCACCGTCGCTCCGGCGCCACGGCGTGCTCTGGCCGTCGACGGTCCACACCCACGGTCCGGACCTGGAGCGGGCGCGGGGCGGCTCCATGGTGAGCGGCGAAGGGGGCGACGAGGTGTTCGGGCCGCGCCGGCTCGCCCCGCTACGGGCGCTCGTGACGCGGCGGGTGCGCGCGACGCGTCGGAACGTGGTGGTGGCGGGCCTGGCTCTCGCTCCTGTCGCCGTGCGCCGCGCCGCCGCCCGCCACGACCTCCGCGGTGTGCCGACCCCGTGGCTCCGTCCCGCCGCCCGGCGCGCCCTCGAGGACGCCCTCGCCCACGACGCCGCCACCGAGCCCTACGACTGGCGGCGCGCCGTGCAGGCCCATCCGCGTCGGCGCGGCGTCTACCTCGCCCAGGAGACGATGCGAACGGTGGCGGCGGAGGCGGACGTGCTGCGCGTCGATCCCCTGCTCGATCCCGGCTTCCTCGCCGCCTACACCACCGCCGGCGGCCGCCTCGGGCCGCTCACCCGTGTGGATGCCGCGCGGCGCTTCTTCGGCGATCTGCTGCCGTCGGCGGTGGTCGAGCGCCGGAGCAAGGCCACCTTCAACGGCGCGGTGTGGAACGTCCACACGAGGGCGTTTCTCGAACGCTGGAACGGCGAGGGCGTCGACCCTGCGCTCGTCGACGTCGACGCGCTGCGTGCGGTATGGGCGGCGCCGCAGTCGAACGCCATGAGCTTCTCGCTGCTCCAGTCGTGCTGGCTGGCGGCCGACACCGACGCATCAGGTCGGTAGGGCCCCGCTCACGACCCATCCGCCGACAGGTCGAGCCTGCTGACCGGTGCGGCCAGCGCGAGATCGGTTCAGCCGACGATGGCCTCGGGGTGGCGGGCTTCGGCCATGCGTCGCATGCCCTCCTGCCACGGGACCTCGGTGCGGCCGAGCACCTCATGCATGTAGGTGACGTCGGGCCAGATGGGCCACGGGGCGTCGGCCTCGTAACGGAACTGCACCTCGCGTCCGACGAGGGAAGCCAGGTAGGTGCAGTAGTCCTCGGCGCTCACCGTCTCGCTGCCGGCCCAGTTGACGGTGACCGGCGGCACCCCCGCGACCTGGAGCGCCCGGATGCCGAGGCGCACGTAGTCGTCCTCGTAGATCGGGTTGTAGTTGTTCGGCGTGTCGGGGTGCAGCACGATCTCCTTGCCGGCGACGATCCGGTCGAAACGGTCCGCCGGCGCCCCGCCGAGGGGGCCGTAGGTCGAGAAGATCCGGATGACCGTGAGCGGCACACCGTGGTCGGTGGCGGCGAAGCGGGCGACCGCCTCGCCGGCGATCTTCGACAGGCTGTAGATCCCGAGGTGCACCCCGGGCGGGTCGTCCTCCCGCAGCGGGCGCCGGCCCTGGTACTCGTAGGCCGATCCGGTCGAGCAGAAGACGAACCCTTGCACCGACGTCCCCGCCGCCGCGGCCGCCGCCGCGCATCCGGCGATGAGCCGGCCCGTTCCCTCGGCGTTGACGTCGAAGGTCTTGCGCCAGTCGGTGCGGGCTTCGGGCCCGAGGCGCGCCGCGGCATGGAAGATGTGGGTGAAGGGGCGTCCGGTGCGCGCGGCGTAGGCGACCGGGTCGAACTCGGCCACGTCGCCCACCGCGGGGGTGATGCCGCAGGCGCGCAGCTGCTCCTCGTCGCCCGGCTTGGAGCAGCGGGCCAGACCGACGACGTCATGATCTTTGGCCAGTGCACGCGCGATCGGGAACGCCACCCGCCCGGTGGCGCCGGTGACGAGCACCGACCATCTCTCCGACGCAACCCCTGGCGCAGTCATGGGCGCCGACCCTAGCGTCACGGCCCATGAGCGACCTTGCCCGTCCACTCACCTCCGCCGAACGCGAGCGGCTCGACTCCGCATGGAAGACGTGGATCGACTCCCAGCAGGCCGCGATCGAGACCGTGCGCACGGCCGACGCGGTCCCCCGCACGGTCATGGACGAGGCCGAGGGCTACCGCTGGGTCACACGTCTTGCCTCGCTCGCCCAGGAGTGGTTCGTCGAGAAGGCGGATCCGCTGCATCCGCAGCTGTTCCAGGCGCAGACCGAGTACCGCAAGCTTCTCGTCGACAACCCCGACACCCGCTACGGCTTCTGCTCGCTCGACGAGCACCAGACCTACCGGCTCGTCGGCACCCGGGGCGAGGCCGCCTACGTCGGGCTCACCTTCGGCACGCCCTTCGGCAAGGGACAGGTCGCCGGCCGGACGGGGACGACGGTGCAGGCCCACATCGACCAGTTCGAGCTCGGCCCGAACGGCGAGGTCGACATCCTCATCGTGCCCGAGGGGAAGGCACCCGACCCCCGCCCCGTGAACTGCGTCGAGATGGGCCCGGGCACCGGACAGCTCGCAGTGCGCGAGACGTTCTTCGACCGCCGCACGGAGAAGCCCTCCGATCTGCGCATGGAGCTCGTGGGCGAGGTCGCGCCGCCGGTCCTCGGGGTCGAGGAGCTCGCCTCCACCCTGGAATTCGCCGGCCTCTTCGTGCAGTTCGTGGCGGCCACGGCCGTCAACATGTGGCACGACACGGCCGGCAACGTGAACAGCTTCGGCGGCACCTCGGGCGCCCATCACGTGGCCGCCCAGGAGGACGAGAACCGCTCGCACAGCAACCCCGAGATGACGTACCACGGTGCCCGCTGGGTCCTCGGCGAGGGAGAGGCGCTCGTCGTCACCGTCCACCAGCCGTCGAACGAGTTCCTCTACTGGGGCCTCACCACTTCCACCGCCTGGATGGAGAGCCTCGACTACCGCTACACCACCACCAACCTGAACAACCGCACGGCCAAGCAGTCGGACGACGGCGACTGGCGCCTCGTGATCTCGCCCACCGATCCCGGTGTGCCCAACTGGATCGACACCCAGGGCCGGCGCGAGGGCTACATGATCGTGCGCTGGGTGCTGGCCGACGACCCGCCCCATCCGACGGCGGAGCTCATGCCGATCGCCCAGGTGAAAGAGGTCGTGTAGCCCGGCGGCCGGCGACTGCCGCGCCGGCTCGCGACAAGCCCGGCGCTACACCTCCGAGGGCACCCCGAAGCGGGCCTGGTAGTCGGCCACGAGCGCCCGGTGCTCGGCCAGGTCGAGACCGGTGTCCTCGAAGCGGTAGCGGTGCTCGCCCGTGCTCCGGTTGGTGTGGCGGGCATCGACGTAGGCGCTGATGCGCTCCCTCGCCTCCGGTGAGAGCTCACGTCCCCAGCTCGCGTAGATGCGTTCCACCGTCCCGAGCGGGTCGGCCACGAGGTCCTTGTAGACGACGTCGGCGATCTGCTCCGCCGGCAGCTGTCCGGAGTCGCGCACCTTCGTGACGCCGTTCATCTGGATCTCGACCCCCATGCACAGGAACTCGACCAGGGTGGAGTGGGCGACGCGGTCGGAGTGCATCCAGTGCAGGGCGGCCATGGTGTCGGCCAGCGACCCCATGACGCGCAGCGGGTCGCGGTGGTTCATGACGATGCGGGCGTCGGGGTAGGTGGCGAACACGAGCGGCAGGTCGCCGAGATGCGACGGGGCCTTCACCACCCAGCTCCGCTCGGGCTGCCCGCGCCGCCGGGCCCCCCACTGCAGCGTCTGGAGCATGCGGCGGTGCCAGTCGTAGGCGGGGGTCTGGTCGGCCCCCGCCTTCCAGATGGTGTAGCTCGGCACGTTGTAGATGCCGGTGAACAGGTCGCTCGAGAACTGATGGGCGAAGAGGAAGATGCACTCGGTGGGGAGGTCACCGCCGTTCTCGTGCATGGACGTGAAGGCCGGGACCATGTCGTCCATGAGCTTGATCTCGTCGTCGGTGAGGGCCGCCCAGTCGGTGCCCGCGCCGGTGCCGGGCTGGGAACTGGCACCGGAGGCATGGCCGTCGGCGGACGCGGCGCCGGGCACGGTGTGGACGAGCTCCCACAGCAGGGCCGGGCGGTTGGCCGGGTCGCAGGCGAGCAGCTCGTGCATGAACGTCGTGCCCGACCTCCCCAGTCCGGTCACGATGATCGGGCTCTCCACCGCTTCGTCGGCGACGGCAGGCGCCCGGTTCCACAGGTCGACGAGGCGCAGGCGGTTCTGGAGGATCAGCTGCATCTCGGCCCGGGCCCGCAGGCGGCCGGCCAGGTGGAGCTCGGCCTCTTCGTCGAGCGCCCGGCACAGTCGCTCGAGGGGATCGCGGAACCAGCCGTCACCGAAGTC
>DASRBM010000203.1:0-3223 GCA_035653635.1 Acidimicrobiales bacterium
GTCGTGGTCCACCCCGGCGCGCCGGGCGATGCCCCGCACCCGCTCGACCACGGCCTCGAGGTCGTCCTCGTGGTCGACCCGCAGGACCCCCTGGCTGCCGGACAGCGTCGTGGGCTTCACCACGGCGGGGAAGCCCACGGCGGCCACCCGCCGGCGCAGCTCGTCGGGACCGGCGCCCGGCGGCAGCAGCGCGAAGGCGGGCTGGGGCACCTCGGCGGCGGCGAGGACCCGGCGCATGACGGCTTTGTCCCGGGCCGCCCGGACGGCGGCCGGGTCGTTGTGGACCAGGCCGAGCCGGCGCGACGCCTCCGCCGCCACCACCGTCCCCTGGTCGTCCACCGCCACCACGGCGTCGATCGGTGCCCGCTGGTCGTGGGCCACGATGGCCGCCGCGGCCGCCTCGGGATCGTCGAGCGGGAGGACCAGGGCGCGGCTGCCCATCGCCGCCGCCATGGCGTGCGCCTCCTCGCTCGCCACCACGACCTCCACGTCGAGGGCCCGGGCGGCGTCGAGGAAATCGGGGGCGCGGTAGGTGGCCGAAGGCACGAGGAGGAGGACACGGGCCACCCTCCTATGATGGCCGGGGAGGTATTGCGATGGATTCCCAGTCCGCGTCCGACCCAGTTCTCACCGTCACCCCGGCCGCCCTCGGCATCGTGCTCGACGCCCTGGCCGAGGAGGGCGATCCCGAGCGTCTGGCGCTGTGGGTGGAGATCACCGGCGCACACGACGGCGCCTACACCTACGACATCTACTTCCAGGCGCGCGCCGACGCGGCGCGGGGCGACGCCGCCTACGAAACCGACGGCCTCGCTGTGGTGGTGCCCCAGGCGAGCGTGGCCCGCCTGCGCGGCGCCCGGCTCGACTGGTCGGACGAGGGTGAGGGTGGGCTCGTCATGCTCAACCCCAACACCCCGCCGCGCTCGGAGACCCCGGCTGTGGTCCCACCGAACGCCGACCTCACGAGCGAGCTGGCGCAGCGCATCATCAGCGTGCTCGAGTCGGACGTCAACCCGTCGATCGCCGCCCACGGCGGCAGAGCCGACCTCGTCGCCGTGGAGGAGGGCACCGCCTACCTCCGGCTGAGCGGCGGCTGTCAGGGTTGCGGCCTGGCCCGGGTGACGCTGTCGCAGGGGATCGAGGTGGCGCTGCGCGACGCGGTGCCCGAGCTCGTGGGCGTGGTCGACGTCACTGACCACGCGAGCGGGAGCAATCCCTACTTCGAGTCGGCGAAGAAGTAGCGCGGTCCGCCGGGCGCGGTCCGCCGGGCGGTAGCGTCGCCGGCCATGGACGCGCTCGTCGTCGGCGTGAGCGCAGCGGGCGGGCTCGTGGCCGGTCCGCCGCTCGAGATCCTGGCCGAGCGCATCGGGGCCAAGGAACCGCTGCGACCGCTGCGTCGACCGACCGACGTCCGTCGCACGGTCGCGCTGAGTGTCGTCGGCGCGGCCGTGCTCGGCGGTCTGGCCGTGCGCTTCGGCGCCGATGTGGCGCTCGCCCCCTTCGCCGTGCTCGCCCTCGGTCTGCTGTGCATCAGCGCCGTCGACCTGGAGCGCTACCTCATCCCGAACCGGCTCGTGTACCCGACCCTCGCCGTCGTGGCGCCCCTGCTCGTGGTGTCGTCGGCGGTCGACCACCGCTGGGGATCGTTGGCCCGGGCGGCCATCGCCGGCGCGGCCGCCTTCGTGGCCTTCTTCGCCGTGCACCTGGCCGTGCCGAAGGGCATGGGATTCGGCGACGTCCGGCTGGCCGGGGTCATCGGCCTGGCCACCGGGTGGCTCGGCCTCGGCCACGCCTTCGTCGCCTTCTTCGCCGCCTTCGTCCTCGGCGCCGTCATCGGGATCGTGGTGATGGCGGTCGGCGGCGGCGGGCGCAAGACCCGGATCCCCTTCGGTCCGTTCCTCGCCGCCGGAGCGGTCGTGGCGTGGCTGTGGGGCAACCCCGTCGCCCACGCCATCTTCCACCGCGGCGCCTGACCGCGACGGTCCTCAGTCGCGTGCCTTCACCAGGGTGAGGGCGAGCGTCGGGCAGGCGGCCACGGCGCGGCGTGCGTGGCGGGCCGTGGTCCCGCGCACCTCGGCCGGGTCCACGATGGGATAGCCCCAGTCGTCGAGCACGATCCGTTCGGGCAGGAGCTCGGCGCACAGCCCCCGGCCCGTGCACTTGACGAAGTCCACTTCGACCCGCCAACCGCTCACCGGTGCACCTCGGGCACCGCGAGCACCGGAGGCCGGCGGACGCGACCGCACTGCACACCGGTGTGGTGGACGGCGACGTCGTCGGCAAACACGTCGAGCGCGCTGCGCACGAGACGGACGACACCGTCAGGGTGGTTGCAGGCGCCGCGCCCGGCGATCTGGCCGCACCAGCGCCCGAGCTGGCCCCAGGCGAGCTCGGCGTCGGCCCGCGACGCCGGCTCCACGAGCCGGTCGAGCGCGCCGGCGAGTGCCGGCAACCCGTGCACGCAGGGTCCGCACTGCCCGGCGCTCTCGGCGGCCATGAAACGCACCACCCGGGCCGTCTCGTGCAGTCCGCAGGCGGAGGCCGGCAGCACGCACACGATCCCGGGGCCGAGGGCGAGCGTGCCGGGCCGCCGGCGGGCGCCGATGCGGGACGCAGCCGCCTCCTCGGCGGTCACCCAGGTGCCGCCGTAGCCGCCGACGAGGACGGCGCGCAGTTCGTCGGTGCATCCTCCCGCCGCACGCAAGACGTCGGCGACGCTCGCACCGAAGGCGACCTCGGTGACGACGGATCGGGACACCGCACCGCTGACGGTCACGAGCGTCGTGCCGGGGTCCTCGTCGGTGCCCGCCCCGCGGAACCATGCCGGCCCGTGCCGGGCGAGCAGGCCGACGTGGGCGAACGTCTCGGCGTTGGCGAGCGCGGTGGGCCGGCCGTCGACCCCGCGGGCGGCGAGGGGGAGGCGCCGGGTCTCGGGGAGCGCGGGACCACCGTGCAGCCAGCGGGCGAGCGCGCTGCTCTCGCCCGACACGTAGCGGTGCGGGGGACGGTAGAGCGCGAACTTGACGCCCCTCGTGTCGCGTTCGGCCACGGCCGCTTCGAGGGAGCGGGCGGCGGCGTCGAACGACGCCCGTTCGGGGCTCCGGCCGTCGGGTCCGGCGACGCAGAGGGCGACGGTCGGCGCACCGAGTGCCTCGGCCGTGGCCAGGGCGCCGTCGACGACGAGGTGCGGCGCGAGTCCGAGCAGCAGGCGGTCCTTGGCGCT
>DASRBM010000204.1:0-3362 GCA_035653635.1 Acidimicrobiales bacterium
GGGTGTCTGCTCGGTCATGCGGGTGCGGGCCGCCGGCGCGATGGCGTTCACGCGCACGCCGTAGCGCGACAGCTCCTGCGCCGCGATCACGGTGAAGGCGGCGATACCGGCCTTGGCCGCGCCGTAGTTGGTCTGGCCCGGATTCCCGAGCAGGCCCGAGGTCGACGAGGTGTTCACGATGGCGGCCTTCACCTCGCGGCCCGCCTTCACCTGCTCGCGCCAGTAGGCGGCCGCATGACGGGTGGGGACGAAGTGGCCCTTCAGGTGCACGTGGATGACCGAGTCCCATTCGCCCTCGGCCATGTTCACGAGCATCTTGTCGCGCAGGATGCCGGCGTTGTTGACGAGCACATGGAGGTCCCCGAACGCGTCGACGGCAGACTGCACGAGACTGCGTCCGCCGTCCCAGTCGGCGATGTCGTCGGCGTTGGCGACGGCCTCGCCGCCCATCGCCCTGATCTCGTCCACCACCTGCTCGGCCGGGGTGCGGTCGTCTCCGGACCCGTCGACCGCACCGCCGAGGTCGTTGACGACGACCTTGGCGCCCTCGGCGGCGAACAAGAGCGCGTGCTCCCGTCCGATCCCTCGGCCGGCTCCGGTGATGATCGCCACCCTGCCGTCGAGCGCTCCCATGCACTCCCCCTCTAGTCGGACCGCGTGCTCCTGCGCAACGTTGGCAGGGCGGAAGCCGAAGGGTCAAGCGCGCACGAGTTCGCGGGGTTGCGTCCGGAGCGTGCGCCGGACGTCGGAGCGCTCGCCCGCCACCAGCAGATATTCGACGTTCTGGAGGCGGCCCACGGTGCCCACCCGTTGGCCCGACGGGTTGTGGATGCCGATGCGCGCCCCGACATAGCGGCTCGAGGGCACGGCGACGACCTCGACCGCCCCGCGCACCGAGCAGATCTCGAGGAGCTCGTCGAGATCGAGGAACGACTCGTCGTTGTAGGAGAGCACCACCACGGCGGCCTGCACGTCGCGGACGACGCCGGCCAGCGCCGGGCCGATGCTCCGGCGCGAATTGAAGGCGCTCCGTGGTCCGAGCCGGATGTCGGCCCGCTTACAGGCCACGCCGTAGTGCTCGGGTGCGTCCCATGCCACGAGCGTCTCCCACACGTGGTAGTTCGCCTCGTAGCGGTGCTGGTTGTACGGCGGGTCGAGATAGACGAGGTCGAACTCCCCGAGGGTGCCGGCGAGGGCGCAGGCGTCGCCCCGCACGGCGTGGCCCGGACCCGGGAGCAGCGCCGGAGGCCGCAGCTCCAGACGCCGGTAGGACCGGGGCGCCCACTGCTTGACGTAGGCCATCTGCACGCCGGTCGTGGAGTCGACGCGGTCGGCGGCCTCGAGCAGGCTCGTGAGCAGTACCGGCTCGAGCGGCGAACCGGCGTACTCGTCGGCGATCGCCTGGCGGATGGCGTCGATGCGTTCGCCGTTGTGCGCCTGGAAGTACCGGGCCCGGTGGCAGAACGTGTCGGTCACGTATCCCGGCCGTCCGGGCAGCGCGTCGAGGCGGGCGAGGACGCGACCCAGCTCGGCGCCGTCGACGGCGAGCGCATCGGTCCCGACGTAGCACGCCGCGAGCACGGCGGCGAAGCGGGTGCAGTCGACGGCGGTGACGTGGGCGCCGAGCGCTTTGAACGTCTGCGCCACGCGGGTGGTGCCGGTGAAGAGGTCGAGGGCGCGCCGTGCACCGAGATCGGCGCACATGGCCGACAGTAGCGGGACCAGTCTGCGCTTGGAGCCGAGGTACTTGATCACGCCGACCGCCTTGCCCGACCGGTCACCGGCGAGCCCGTCGCGCGCGCAGTGGAACGGCCCGCCGCCGCGGTGCGCCCGGACCGTTCACCGGCGCCCCGTCATGCGACTCAGCCGTCGCGTCCACCAGTCGGGGTCGCGGGCGTGCGCGTGGAAGTGGTCGGGGATCTGGCGCATGACGGCGTCGAGGTGCCACACCCCCTCGCCGAGGACCTCGTCGGCGACCCGGCCGAGCTCGCGCACCATGTGGTCGCGCACCTCGTCGGGCGGCGTCACGCCGTGGCGGCGCCATACCACCATCGGCACGCAGCAGATCTCGCAGTCGGCGATCCAGCACGTGTCGTCCTCGTGGTACCAGGTGGTGAGCCGCGCTGCTTCGCACAACTCGCATCCCGCCAACGGGTCCGTGCCTCCGCCGGAGGATGCCGGAGCAGGATCGGCACGCCCGGCCGACGCAGGGTCGGCAGGCCCCCCGGGCACCGGTCGGCTACCTCGAGTACAGGGTCACGGAGGTGCCTTCGGGCACCACCGACCCTTGCGAAGGATTGCTGGCGAAGACCCTGCCGCCGAGCGGACCCTGGTCGGTGCCCGGCACCAGGCCGGCGGCCTCGAGCATGCTGATGGCGTCGGCCACCGTGCGCCCGTCGATCGGCGGCACCGTCACGGGCGGGGGACCTTGGGAGATCTGCACCACGACGGTGGAGCCCTCGGCGGCCTGCCCCGTCGGCGTCCAGCTGATGACCTGTCCGTTGGGCACCGTCATGCTGTAGGCGTTCTGGCACTGCGCCACCAGTCCGATCGCCTGCAGGGTGGTGGTGGCGCCGGCACACGTCGATCCGGTGAGCGACGGGATCGACACGACGGGCGGGCCGGACGACACGACCACGTCGATGGTCGAACCCAGCGGGGCATGACCCTTCGGGCTCCAGTCGATGACGGCGCCGCTTGGCACCGTCGTGGAGCTCTGGTGGGTGCAAGACACGGTGAATCCGACCGACTCGAGGACGGTCGTGGCGCCGGCGCAGTCGGTCGTGACGGCGGCCAGAGAGGGAACGGTCACCGGTGGCGGACCGGTGGACACGATCACGTCGACGACCGAGCCCTCCTTCAGAGCGGTGCCCGGACCCGGGATCTCGCGGATGATCCGGCCCGCGCCGACACTGACCGAGCTGTGGCGGCCGGTGACCCGTAGCGTCAGGTGATCGGGGGCCAGACGAGCGCTGGCGGCCTCGGTGGTGAGCCCGGTGACGGTCGGGAGCGGATGGCTCGCCACGAAGACCTTGGCCGCCACGACACCGTAGGCGGCGCCTCCGACGAGCAGCGCGGCGAGCACCGCCGCGAGCACGACCCACGTGGCGCGCCGGCGGTCGCGACGGCGGGCGGCAGCGACACTCGGGCGTCGAAGGCGCCACCACGGTCTCCGGCCGGCCTGGTGCAGGCGGTCGGACGCCACCCCCACCGCACTGGCGACGGCGAACACGTCGCCGAGGTCGCCGACGGCGGTGCCCGCGTCGGGACCGCCCGGGCCGCGGAAGCCAACCGAGCCACCGGTCGTGGCCGATCCCGGCGCCATGGTGCGCTCGTCGGGAGCGAGCGGCCGGCTGCCGCTC
>DASRBM010000205.1:0-4057 GCA_035653635.1 Acidimicrobiales bacterium
GGCTCATCGACGCCGAAGGCGACTGACCCTCCACACGCGTCGGATCCGGGCGGTTCAGCTCGCGCCGTCGAGCCCGTCCCGAGCGGCCACCGACAGGTCCTCGGCCGTGAGCACGCCCACGAAGCGGCCGTCGCGCTCCACCGCCACCCACCCGTCGGTCCCCTCGAGCAGCGTGGAGAACGCGACCCGCAGCGAGTCGCCGACCTGGACTCTGCCCGCGACCGGCCGCATTGTCGCGGCAACCGGTCCGGGACCGCTGCCGGCACCGTCCGACGCCGGCAGCCACCCGGCGATCCGCTCGTCGTCCACCACCGCGGCCCACGTCCACCCCGCCGCGATCGCCGCGGCCCGGGCCTCGGTCGCAGCATCGGATCGCTGCACGACCGGGGGGTGCCGCACCTGGTCGGCGGAGACCCGGAGCACGGCGAGCCGCCGCAACCCGCGATCGGCCCCGAGGAAATCGGAGGCGAAGGCCGACGCCGGCCGATCGAGCAGCTCGGCCGGGGTGCCGTACTGCTCGAGGACCCCGCCCTGGCGCAGCAGCGCGATGCGATCCCCGAGCAGCACCGCTTCGTCGACGTCGTGGGTGACGAAGACGACGGTCTTGCGCAGCCGCGCCTGGAGGTCCTTGAACTCCTGCTGCAGACGGGCCCGGGTGAGCGGGTCGACGGCGCCGAACGGCTCGTCCATGAGGAGCACCGGCGGATCGGCGGCGAGCGCCCGGGCCACACCCACCCGCTGACGCTGCCCGCCCGAAAGCTCGTGGGGGAAGCGGCGGCCGAAGTCCTCGGGCGGCAGGCCCACGAGCCGGAGCATGTCGTCGACACGGGCGGCGATCCGGGCGCGGTCCCAGCCGAGCAGCTTCGGCACCGTGGCCACGTTGTCGGCCACGCGCTCATGGGGGAAGAGCCCGCCCTGCTGGATCACGTAGCCGATCCGCCGCCGGAGCGCGACCACGTCGACCGTGGTGACGTCCTCGCCGTTGAGCAGGATGCGGCCGGAGGTGGGCTCGATGAGCCGGTTGATCATCTTGAGCGTGGTGGTCTTCCCGCATCCCGACGGGCCGACGAGCACGCACAGCTCGCCCTCGTCCACCTGCAGGTCGAGATGCTCGACGGCGAACGCCCCGTCGCCGTAGCGCTTGGACACGTCTTGGAGCCGGATCATGCGGGCCCGAGCCTACGGCGGCGCTGCCGCACGGTTCCGAAGTAGCGTCACCGCCGATGGCGGCCGCCCTCGCTCCGTCGCAGCCGGTGATCGACTGGAGCTGGATAGGCGACAACGCCGGCCAGATCCGCGACGCCACGCTGCAGCACCTGGAGTTGACCGTCGTCGCCGTGGTCGTCGGCCTCGCCCTGTCCCTGCCGCTCGCCGTGCTCGTGTGGCGGCGCCGGGCGCTGCGCGTCCCGGTCGTCGGCTTCACCGCCCTGCTCTACACGGTGCCCTCCATCGCGCTGTTCGCGCTGCTCGGTCCGGTGACGGGGTTCTTCTCGGTGACGACGGCCGAGGTCGCCCTCGTGGGCTACACACTGCTCATCCTGGTGCGCAACATCCTCGCCGGGCTCGGGGCCGTGCCCGACGACGCCCACGAGGCGGCCCGGGCCATGGGCTACTCCGCCCTCCGCCAGTTCGTGGCCGTCGACCTCCCGCTCGCCATGCCGGCCGTCTTCGCCGGGTTGCGGGTGGCGACCGTCACCACCGTGGGCCTCGTGACCGTCACCGCCTTCATCGGCCAAGGCGGGCTCGGGCAGCTGCTCATCACCGGATTCCAGGAGAGCGCCGTGTCGCCCTTCTACACGCCGATCCTAGTGGGACTGGTGCTGTCGATGGCCATGGCCGGCGCGCTCGACTTGCTGCTGGTGGCGACCGAGCGGGCGGCGCTGCCCTGGACCCGGCGACGCCGGGGCTGACCGACGATGGCGTTCCTGTCGCATGTCGCCCACTGGCTCACCACCGCAGCCAACTGGCACGGCCCCGACGGGATCGTGCAGCGTCTGGTGCACCAGGTGGAGATCAGCGCCGCGGTGGTGGCGGCGGCCGCGGTGATCGGCATCGGACTCGGCCTCGTGCTCGGTCATGTCGGCCGCGGCAACATCGTCGCCATCAACGTGGCCAACGCGCTGCGGGCCGTGCCGTCGTTGGCGCTGCTCACCCTGTTCGCCATCGCGCCCGCCATCGGGCTGCGCGGGGGCGGGTTCCTGGCCGCCTTCCTGGCCCTGGTGCCGCTCGCCCTGCCCCCGATCCTCACCAACACCTACAGCGCGGTGCGCGCCGTCGACCCCGACGTGCGCGACGCCGGTGTGGGTATGGGCATGACCGGCCGGCAGGTGGTGCTGCGCGTCGAGGCGCCGCTGGCGCTCCCGCTCGTGATGGCCGGCCTGCGCACGGCAGCGGTCGAGGTGGTGGCGACCGCCACCCTGGCCGCCTACGTGAGCTTCAACGACCTGGGCGGCTACATCTTCGCCGGCCTGAGTCAGCGCAACTCGGTGGAGACCTTCGCCGGCGCGCTGCTCGTGGCCGTGGTCGCCGGGGCCGCCGACCTGTTGCTCGCCGGTGCGCAGCTGGCGCTCACCCCGAAGGGCCTGCGGGCGCCGCGGAGCCGTCTCCACGCGCTGTTCAGCACGCTGGCCGAACGGGCCTTGCCGTTGACCAGCGCGGCCGGGGTTGACTAGCGTTCGCACACTTTTGCGGCATCGTGGCATCGACCACTGCGCGTCACCGCAGGCGCGCGGATACATGGGAGGAACGATGGGCAAGCTCCGCATGGCGGCGCTCGCAGTGGGACTGGCGATCGGCGCGAGCGCCTGCAGCTCCAGTCCGGCGAGCACGTCCGGCTCCGCGCACGGCCCGCTCATCACCATCGGGTCCACCAACTTCCCCGAGCAGGTGATCATCGCCAACCTCTACTCCGACGTGCTGCAGCACGCCGGCTTCCGCACCGACGTCCGTGCCGACCTCGGCACCCGTCAGGCCGTGGTCCCCGCCCTCGAGGCGGGGCAGCTCGACCTGGAGCCCGACTACGCCGGTTCCCTGCTCAACTTCCTCAACTCGAACGCCGCCCCGAGTGCGGCCACGCAGCTGAGCACGGCCGTGCCCGCCATCAAGGCCATCCTGGGCAAGTCGGGGGCGACCGTGCTCGATGCCGCCCCGGCGCTCGACACGAACGTGTTCGCGGTGACGAAGGCCACGGCCGACAAGTACCACCTGGCGAAGCTGTCGGACCTGGCGTCGGTCGCCTCGCAGCTGGTACTCGGAGGTCCGCAGGAGTGCCCGCAGAACTACGGATGCCTGGTCGGGCTGGAGCAGGTGTACGGCCTGCACTTCAAGTCCTTCGCTGCGCTCGACGAGGCCGGTCCCGTCACCGTGTCGGCGCTCAAGAGCGGGTCCGTGCAGGTGGCGGAGCTCTTCTCGAGCGACGGCAACATCCTCGAGAACGGGTTCGTGCAGCTGACCGACGACAAGCACCTCGAGGCGGCCGACTACGTCATCCCGGTCATCCGCTCCTCGGTGGACACCTCGGCGGTCGCCTCCGCCCTCAACGGCTTGTCGGCGAAGCTCACGACCGACCAGCTGTCCTCGCTCAACATCGAGGTGTCGGTCAACCACGAGGACCCGGCCACGGTGGCCCGGAAGTGGGCGCAGAAGGAAGGCCTCATCTGAGGTGCGAGCCGGCCGTCCCTCGGTCACGGCCCGCATCGTCGCCCTGACCCGGGCGACCCTCGAGCGCCCCACGGTGCCGAGCGGTGACGCCGGGGCCGAGCGCCGACTCTACGAGTCGCTCGGCCGGGTCCGCTTCTACCGGACCGGACCGAACTGGCAGGCGCGCATGGAACGGCGCACGGCGTTCTTCGACCGCGCCACCCTCTCCGCCCTCGAGCGCGGCGTGCGCCAGGTGGTCATCGTGGGCGCCGGCTACGACGGGCGGGCGCTGCGTTTCGCCACACCCGGCGTACGGTGGTTCGAGGTAGACCACCCGGCCACCCAACCCGACAAGCGCGCACGGCTGGCAACCGTCGGGGCCTCCACCGACCACATCACCTTCGTCTCCGTGGATCTC
>DASRBM010000206.1:0-3078 GCA_035653635.1 Acidimicrobiales bacterium
GGTTTCGGTCCCGGCTCGAGGTGGCGCAGGCGATACCGACGACGATCGCCACCGCCGCCAGGATCCACACCGCCGGGGGACGCCGCCCGGAGACCACCATGGGGGACGCGTCGGTATGCATTGCTCACACCAGTCCGATCCGATGGGCGAGCGCTTCGTATTCGGCGGGCTCGAGGGCGGCCTCCGTCGTGGCCCGGAAGAGCTCGAAGATCTCCGGCGGCGCGCCGGCGTACATGCCCCCGAGCACCTCGGTGCGTTCTTCCGGGTTCAGGGCCGGCATGAGCACCTCGATGAACCGGCACATCGTGGACGGCGGCACCGAGGAGCGGACCGCGGCCTGCACCCCCAGGAGATCCTCGACGCTGGTCGTTTCCCGCAGGGCGGCCATGACGGCTCCCTCTTCGAGGCCCATGTGGGCCAGGTAGCGACCGACGAACAGACTGAGAAACCCGTAGAGCTCGAGACCGGCCATGGTCGCCTCCGGGCCGGCGGACATCGCGAACCGGTCGGTTCGCAGCTCGATCTCGACCAGGTCGTGCTCGACCTCGGCATGGCCTTCCTCCAGCGCCGCCGCGAGCGCCGGGGCGTTCGCCCGGATGATCGGTTGCAGGAAGCTGTCCTCGTGGTCATGGTGCTCGGTGAGCAGTCTGATCACGGCGTGCACCCGGTCGACCGCCGCGCCCCGAGCCTGGGGGTCGGCGCAGTCGGTCGAGCCGACGGCGGTGACGAGCTCGAACAGGGCGTAGCGCAGCCCCTTGTGGACGTCCCGGTAGAGGTTGAAGGGGATGGGCGACGTTTTGATGGCTTCGACGGGGTCCGGTCCGGTGGTCAAGGTCATGGCGGTTCTCCTCGTCGCTCGACCGGCGACGGCAGGTCCGAGCCGGTAAATGCGCAGGTCAGGGTGATTGTGAGGGATCCCGCCGGAGCCGGTTCTTGAGTAGTTCTGCATGGAATCGTGAGAATTCGCTAACTACGATCCGGCCGGTGCCTCAGGGCGTGGATCTCGCGGCGTTCATCGAGCCTGGCGTCGCCATGCTCGGGGCGTCGGCCGATGACGATCTGGTGCCCGAGGCGTTCCGGGTCTTCGGAGTCTCGTGGGACACCGACGGGCACCTCCGGGCTCTCATCAGCTCGGACGCGACGCGCACCCTGGCGACGGTCAAGCCCGGCACCTGGCTGTGCTTCACCTTCACCGACATGGCGCTGCGCTCGGTCCAGGTGAAGGGCCGGGCCCTGTCCGACCCGGAGCTGCCCGGCCGGGCCGATGTGGAGCTCATGCGCCGGTACCGCATCAAGATCATCGCTGCCTGCCGGACGCGGGGTCTCTCCCCCCTCCTCATCGAGGCCATCAGGCCACTCAGCGCGTTCGCGGTCACCGTGGCGGTCGAGGAGCTTTACGACCAGACCCCGGGACCCACGGCCGGGGCCCGGTTCGGTGAGCAGCCGTGAAACAAGCAGGTTTCGACCTGGCATCGATGCCCGGCTGCTTCGACGGCGTGGTACCGCCCCTGATCGTCACCTGCTCGGTTCAGGGCGTGCCCAACGCCGCGAATCTCTCCCAGCTGCACTACGTCGACGCATCCCACGTTGCACTGTCCAACCAGTTCTTCTCCAAGACCACCGCCAACCTCGCCGACAACCCTCGGGCGAGTGTGCTGGTCACGGATTCGCAGACCGGGAACACCTATCGGCTCTCGTTGCGCTTCGAGCGCAGCGAAACCAGCGGAGCGCTCTTCGAGGAGCTGCGAGCGTCGATCGATGCCATCGCGGCCATGATGGGCGCCACCGAGATCTTCAAGCTGCGAGCAGCCGACGTCTACCGCGTGCTCGATTGCGAGCACCTCACCGGTCCGAAGATCGAGCCGTGAACCCCGGCTCGGAGACCGCCCGCCCGACCGAGTGTCCGGGGCTCGAAAGCCTGTGTTGCCTCACCGCCCGGCTCGGTCGCTGTGGTGACCTCGACGAGCTGCTGACCGTGTCGCTCGACGCTCTGCACGACCTGTTCGGCTTCGAGCACTCGATGCTCCTGATGCTCGATGAGTCCGGTACCTCGCTCTACACGATCGCCAGCCGCGGCTACGAACCAGCCGGGATCGGATCGGAGGTCCGGGTCGGAGTCGGCCTCATCGGCATGGCTGCCGCCCAGGGGCGCTCCATCCGCGCCGGAAATCTCGGGCGGATGATCGCCTACGCCCGCGTCACGCGCCAGGCGGCCAACGGGGACGGCGACGACACCGACATCCCCCTTCCCGGGCTCCCGTTGGTGGCCAGCCAGATCGCCGTACCGGCGACCGTGATGGGCCACACCGTCGGAGTCCTGACCGTCGAGAGCGCGCAGCTGGGCGCGTTCACCGCCGACGACGAGCGCATCCTGGGGGTGGTGGCCCACCTCGTCGCCAATGCCATCGAGCTCGACCGTGTCGGAGCAACGTCGACGGCGTCACCCGATACTCCCCGACCCACTCCGGAAACACCGGTCGCTCCGGCTCTGGGCCGACCATGTACGGTCAAGTTCTTCGCCGCCGACGGCAGCACCTTCGTCGACGGCGAGTACCTGATCAAAGGGGTGGCGGGCCGGATCCTCTGGCGGTTGCTCACGGACTACCAGGAGAAGCACCGGACCGAATTCACCAATCGGGAGGTCCGACTGGATCCCTCACTGCACCTCCCGGCCTACCGGGACAACCTCGAGAGTCGTCTCGTGCTGCTCCAGCGCCGGCTCGAGGAGCGCCGCACGCCAATCCATCTGGCCAAGATGGGACGGGGCAAATTCCGGCTGTCCATTGACGGAACCGTCCAGCTCAACGGTCAACCCGATGCGTGATCGCGCCCAACCACTGAAGAGGCGCGACTCTCGTCGATTCACCCGGAATGGAGGCGATCCTGCCCCCCGATGCACTGACCGACGACCCAGCGATCGACCCGAGGTCAGATAGCGCACCCGTGCCGATCCTTCGCGAGTTCCGGGCTCCCTTGACTGCTCGCGGCCGCGAGCACGCCGGAGAGGCCCAACCCGCAGCAGAACGGCACTCGTTCCGCTCTGGGCCGGTCAGATGCTGGTCGCGTCGGTGATCACTT
>DASRBM010000207.1:0-8510 GCA_035653635.1 Acidimicrobiales bacterium
CGCCGGCATCCGCCTCGTGTCGCAGAAGTCCCTGGCCCGGTACCCGCATCTGGCGCTGTTCCTCGAGCACCTGACCGGTTCCACCAAGCAGAGCGTGTGCGTGGTGTCGTTCCACGGGACGTTCTCGTCCGATCAGGTGCAGATGCCCGTCGGCCGCCCGCGCACCCGACGCACGGGCAAGGTCGCCATCGTCATCGTCACCACGCCGCAGAACAAGCTCCTCGGCACGGTGATCCTCGAGCGCGATCCGCTCCCGCTGCGCCATCTGGTGCTCGGGCCGCCGCGCGCCGGCTCAGGAGCCGGTGCGCCGCCCCGACCACTGACCTGAGCCGGGAGGCTCGTCGGGCCGGGGCGACTTCCCGTCCGACGCACCGCCCGGGGCGCCACCGCTGCGCTCGGCCCGTTCGAGGGCGCGCTCCACGTCGGCCCAGGTGAGCGGGGGGTCGTCGAGGCCGAGCTCGTCGGCCCGCTGCCCGCGCGACAGCGCCAGCCAGGCGCACGTCCACAGCACCGGCAGGGTGCCGATCTTCGCCACCACACCGGCGAGCTGCTGGTCGTTGAGCGGCGACAGGCCGATGGCGACGTGGGCGTGGGTGAAGACCGGATACAGCGGGTGTCGGGCGAAGACGAAGATGACAGCCGGGAAGTTGGGCAGCACCGACTGCACGACGAGATACCCGGCGCGCGCCGCGGCCGAAAGGGCGCGGGTGCCAGGCACCCGGCCGAGCGCGGGCAGCCACAGCACCACCCCGGCGACAAGCAGGAGCCCGTCGAACAGACCCCGAAGTCCGGCACTGTCGGCCTGGACCCGCACGGCAGGGACGGCCAGGGTCCCCACCACCACGACGAAGAAGGTGGCCACGGCGACCGGCGGACGGCTCAGGAATTCGACCGCCCCGTCGACCAGGCGCGGTCGCGTCAGTCGGCCGAGGACCTCCACGGGCACACCCAGCAGGCCGAGCGGCGCCACCACCAGGGTGAGGACGAGCCGCTGCACCACGAGCGCGGTGAGCGACCAGTGCGCGGCGAGGTCGGCCACGGGCCAGGTGAGCACGGCCGCGGCGCAGGCCACGGCGCCGGCGAAGGCCCAGCGCTGGCGGACCGTCGGCGCGGCCGGCCGCACGAGCACGGCGTACACGGCGGTGACCACCGCCAGCACCACCCAGGTGACGAGGTGCAGATGGAAGGCCCACGGACCAGGCGTCATGGCCGAATACGCTGACCGGAATGGTCGACCGGCTCGAGCGCCTCACCAATCTCGTGCTCGTGCTGCTGCGCGACGAGCGGCCCAAGTCCCTGCGCGAGATCGCCGACGAGGTGCCGGGGTACCCGAGCGAGGGGGAGGCACGACGCCAGGCCTTCGAGCGCGACAAGCGGTCGCTGCGCGAGGGCGGGATCGTCGTGACGACGACACCGATCGAGGGCCCCGACCAGATCGGCTATCTCATCCGGCCCGACGACTTCTACCTGCCGGCGCTCGACCTCGACGCCGACGAGCAGGCTGCCTTGAACCTCGCCGTAGCCGGGGTTCACCTCGGCGATCCTAGTGGTCGGGATGCGCTGTGGCGCCTGGGCCTGCCGGCGCCCGTCGGAGCGCGGCCGGTCGCCGACATCAAGGCGCTCCCGGGCCTGCCGGCACTGTGGGACGCGCTGCGGGCGGGCGCCGTCGTCGAGTTCGGGTACCGCGGCGAGCGCCGTCACGTCGCTCCTGCGCTGCTGCGATTCCGCGGCGGGTGGTGGTACCTGGTCGGCTTCGACGTCGACAAGGACGCGGGGCGGACCTTCCGCGTCGACCGCATGGACGACGTACCCCGCCCCGGACCTGCCGGCAGCGCCCGCCTCCCCGACGCCTTCGATCCGGAGGCGGCCCTGCCCGACGAGCCCTGGCGCATGGGGGAGGACGAACCGGAACGGGTGGAGCTCCTGGCCGGGCCGGAGGTCGCCGCGCTCGTCGAACAGCAGATGCGCTCGGCATCGGTGCTCGAGCGCCGCGACGACGGTTCGGTGGTGCTCGCCCTCGAGGTGACGAATGTCGACGCGCTGCGCTCGTGGCTCCTCGAGTTGGGCGAGCACGTCGTGGTGCTCGGGCCTCCCGACGTCCGCGCCGCCATGGTCGACTGGTTGACGTCCCTCGTCGACCGCCCGCCTCCGACGCGCGGGGTCGGGCGCAGCAAGGCAGGTGCGTCGTGACGGTGCGACACGAAGCCGGACAGCGCCTGCGGCGGTTGCTCGCCGTGCTCACATGGCTGGCCCGGGTCCGGCGGGCACCGGTGGCCGAGCTGGCCGAGCGTTTCGGCATGAGCCCAGAGGACCTCGTGGCCGACCTGGAACTGGCGGCCTGCTGCGGGTTGCCGCCCTACACCCCCGATCAGCTCATGGAGATCATGGTCGACGAGCACGAGGTGGTGGCCGAGCTCGGCGACGAGCTGGCCCAGCCCCGGCGACTCACCCCCGCCGAGGGGTTCGCCCTGGCCGCGTCGGGACGCGCCATCCTCGCCACACCGGGCTCCGATCCCGACGGCGCGCTGGCCCGGGCCCTCGACAAGCTCGACGCCGCGCTCGGTGCTGCCGGCAGCCTGCGCATCGACCTCGGGGGCGACCCGCACCTCGCCGAGCTCCGCCGGGCCGTCGACGAGGGCCGGCAGCTGCGCGTGCGCTACTACTCGCTGTCGAGCGACGAGGAGACCGAGCGCGTCGTCGATCCGTGGGCGCTCGTCGCCCTCGACGGTCGCTGGTACCTCGATGCCTGGTGCCACCGGGCCGACAGCGAGCGGCGCTTCCGCGTCGACCGGCTGGTGGACGTCGCCCAGACCGGCGACGTCGTCGACCACCCGGCGCCGGCAGACGGTGCCGCCATGGGCGACGCACCCGAGGGGCCGGCTGCCTTCGTCCCCGGTCCCGACGCGGTGGTGGCCGAGGTCCTCGTCGACCCGGCCGGCATGTGGCTCGTGGAGGCGGTGCCCACGCTGTCGGTGGAACCCGCCCGGGGCGGTCGCACGACGGTGCGCCTGGCCGTGGCCAGCACGGTGTGGTTCGAACGGTTGCTGCTGCGCCTCGGACCCCACGCCGAGGTGCGCGGCCCGAAGGAGCTCGTCGGCGCCGGGCGGTCCGCCGCCGAACGACTGCTCGAGCGCTACCGGGAGGCGGTGCCCCCGGCCGACTGAGCGCCACGTTCGCAGCTCGACGGGGCGGCGGACGGCGGATGGACCGTCGGGCCAGGTGACCGGCAAGGTCGGCGGCGAGGACGATGCCGCACGCTGCCGGCGGTGCTGCGGCTGTCCAAGGTCGGGATCGGCGGTCACGCCTACTACCTCGATGCCGCCCTCGGGTCCGGTGGACCGGGTGTGGAGCCACCGGGGCGATGGACGGGCGCGGGCGCGGGCGTGCTCGGACTCGACGGGCGGGTCGAGCCGGACGACTTCGTGGCGCTGCTCGCCGGTCGCGACCCGGGCGACGGGAGCGCGCTGGCGACCGGAGCCGGGCGCGGGCGGGTGAAGGTCGCCGGCTACGACCTGACCTTCTGCGCGCCCAAGTCCGTGAGCCTGCTCGGCGCCCTCGGCGGCGACGAGGTCGGCCGGGCCGTCGAGGTCGCCCATGGCCGGGCCGTCGACGCCGGCCTCGGCTACCTCGAGGATCGCGCCTTCGCCGTGCGCCGCCGGCGCGACGGGCTGCGTCTGCCGGTGGAGGTGGAGGGCGTGGCCTCGGCGTCGTTCCTGCACCGCACGAGCCGCGCGCTCGATCCGCACCTCCACGAGCACGTGGTGGTGGCCAACGTCGGCCGGGGACCGGACGGACGCTGGACTGCGCTCGACGGCAGGGGGCTCTACGCCCACGCCGGCGCGGCGGCCTCGGTGTACCACGCCCAGCTGCGCCACGAGCTCACGACCGTCCTCGGCGTGACCTGGACGGTGCCCGAGCGGGGCCGGGCCGAGGTGACCGGCATCGACGCCGGCGTCCGCCGTGTCTTCTCGACGAGGACGACAGCCATCGACGATCACGTGGCCGAGGGCGGATGGACCTCGGCCAGGGCGCGTGCCGTCGCCGCCCACGTCACCCGCCAGGAGAAGGAGCACGTGCCCACCTCCGAGCTCCGGCCGGAGTGGGAGCGGCGAGCGGGGGAGGCCGGGTTCGGGCCGCGCCGCCTCGAGGCGGTGCTCGACCGTGCGGTGCGCCGCGACCGTGGGGCACCGGCGGTACCCGAGTCGGAGATCGCTCACGGGCTCGGGGAGTGGGCGAAGGCGCACGACACCATCGCCCGTCGCGACGTGGTCGGCGTGGTGGCCGGCGCGGCCCGCGCCGGCGCGTCGCGCCACGAGGTCGAGGAGCAGGTCGACCGGACCCTGCGCGCCGCCGGCTTGGCCGACGACCGGGGCCGGGTGGGCGTGGCCGAGCGCCGCGTGCCGATGCCGGCGTCGCTCGAGCGCCGCGAGCTGCACGAGCTCCTCGTCCGCCGTGGACTCGACCCGGTCCGGTCGCGCCACCTCGGGCGCGAGGCCGGGATCGGCCTCAGCTTGGGCTGACGATGGGCCCGGCGTCCTCGTAGCCCTGGCGCACGCCCTGGCCGGCGCGTCGGGTCAGCTGGTCGGGCTCATAGATCATCCAGTACGCGTTCCGGGCGTGCTTGCGGGCCCGGTTCACGCACACCTGGGCGAGCTTGGCCGGGTCCTCCTCCTCGTTCTCGTGGACGAAGACCTCGAGCACGTGCCGGTTGGTGAGGAGCTGGGCCAGCATGATCCCCTGCGACGCCTCGTGCGCGCAGACCTGATCGATGGCGGCCTTGCCGGGCATGCCGAGGGCGACGACGATCACGCAGCCGTCCTCCTCGATGAGCCGCTTGCACTCGACGCCGAGGTCCTTGAAGCCCGGCACGGTGCGCCGGAGCACTTCGAAGCGCTCGCCGAAGCCGGGGCACTGCTTCAGCTCGTCGACGGCTTCTGCTCCCATGTCGTAGCGGGCGAACATGGTGTCGACCACGCCGATGCGGTCGAGCCGCCTCTTCTTGGCCGTGTCCGTCCTGTCCCGCTTCGCCCTCGCACCCTTCGCCATGGACCGAGTCTAGGAAGACTTGTCCTCGATCTCCCACACGTGGTCGAGCACGTGCCACGCCACGCGTCGGGCGCAGTAGGCCCCGGGCCAGCCCGGCTTCCCGGTGGTGGACAGGCGGCCCCCGGGCGGATCGGGTTCCGACAGGGCCGCCAGCAGCGGCGCCCGCCAGGCGTCCGCCTCCGGGCCGGTCAGTTTCGGCGACGGTCCGAGCCGGAGGCCGATCTTGGCCGCGTACGCCTGCTCGCCGCCGAACACGTGCGCCACCACCGCGTCGCGGTCGCGCCCTCCGCCCCGTGGGCCCTTACGCAGGGCCTGGGGCGCGTGGGCGGCCACCTCGTCGAGCGTGTCCCAAGCCGCCTGGACCAGTCCGGCACGGCGGGCGGCCTGGGCCCTGGTGCCGGGGCGGTGTTCGGCCTCGGCGACCGCGTTCGGCGCACCGAAGTCGGTCGTCGTGTCCCCGGGGAGCCGTTCCACGACGTCGACGGAGCTCGCCTTCACGGCCGGAAGGCGCAGTCCGGCCCGTGCCGCCACCGGTCGGTAGCGATCGACGTAGTCGAGTAGTGCGCCGATGGCGCCGTCCTCGTCCTTGGCCGAACGGCTCCAGCCGGGCCACTCGGCGGCGGAGGCGAAGACCAGTTTGCGCCCGACTTCGAGATAGACGGCGAGACGAGCGGCGGGCACGCCTTCAGCTTGCCGCAGCCGTCAGCGCGTCAGCGCGACGGCACGGGACCGTGGGCCCGACACTCGGCCCGGTACCCCGCCGGTGTGACCCGGACGGCCATGCGCACGCCGCAGCTCGGGCAGAAACGCGGCGGGTCGAGCGCACGCCCGCAGCCGGTGCAGGCAGCGAGCGGGCGGCCGCACCCGGTGCAGTGGACGGGGTCCGCGGCGCTCGCGGCGCCTGCGCTCGCCGAACCGTTCCCACCCACGGCGGTGCCCGTCGTCCCCGTCACAGGGCGGCGCTCAGCGCCCCCACCGGCATGCGCAGGTCCTCGAGCATCTGGAGATCCTCGGCCGGGGAGCGGCCCAGCGTGGTCAGGTAATTGCCCACGATGAGGGCGTTGATGCCCGACGTCATGCCCATGGCCTGCAGGTCGCGCAGCGTGATCTCGCGCCCGCCCGCGTAGCGGAGGATGACCCCGGGGAGGGCGAGGCGGAACAGGGCGATCCAACGGATCGCCTCCCAGGCGGCGACGGCCGGCCGGTCGCCGAGCGGTGTGCCGGGACGGGGGTTCAGGAAGTTGACGGGCACCTCGGTCGGGTCGAGCTCGCGCAGCTGCAGCAGCAGCTCGACCCGCTGGGCGTCGGTCTCTCCCATGCCGACGAGGGCGCCGCAGCACAGCTCCATGCCGTGCTCGCGCACGAGCCGGCAGGTGTCCGCCCGCTCGTCCCAGCTGTGGGTGGTGACCACGCTCGGGAAGTACGACCGCGCCGTCTCGAGGTTGTGGTTGTAGCGGTGCACCCCACCGGCCGCCAAGCGGATCGCCTGGTCCTCGGTGAGGATGCCGGCGGACACGGCCACGTTGAGGCCCGTCTCCTCGCGCACGAGCGGGACGAGCTCGAGGATCCGGTTCATCGTCCGCTCGTCGGGTCCCCGCACGGCGAGCACGATGCAGAATTCCGAGGCGCCGAGGTCGGCCGTCTCCGACGCCGCGGCCAGGACCTCTTCGGTGTCGAGGAACGGCGTCGCCTTCACCGGGGTCTCGAAACGCGACGACTGGGCGCAGAAGTGGCAGTCCTCCGGGCACCCGCCGGTCTTCGCCGACAGGATGCCCTCCACCTCCACGTTCGGACCGCACCACTCGAGGCGGACCTGATGGGCGAGGGCGGCGAGCTCAACGACGGCGTCGTCGGGGACGACGGCGAGGCGGGCCAATTCGTCTGCGGTGAGCAGGCGCTTCTCCTCGAGCAGCGCCCGGCGGGCACCCGTCAGGGCGGCCCGGACCTCGGCCTCCGACAGTGCGGCCGGGAGCTCGACGGGGCAGGGGGGAGCGGGGGGCCGGAGCCGCACGGCGGTGGCCGGGCTCGGGCTTTGCGAGACTGGGCGGACAGCAGACATGCCGGGACACGCTAGTGGCGCGCCGTGCCAGGGAGGCAATCGATGGCCTGGGATTTCGAGACGGAGCCGGAGTACGAGGCGAAGCTGCAGTGGGCCCGGCGCTTCGTCGACGAGGAGATCATCCCGCTCGAGACGCTCGACCTCGACACCGCCACGTTGCGCCGCGCCGTCGCCCCGCTGCAGGAGGAGGTGAAGCGCCAGGGGTTGTGGGCCGCGCATCTCCCACCTGAGCTCGGCGGCATGGGATTCGGCCAGGTGCGGCTGGGTCTGCTCCACGAGATCCTGGGCCGGTGTTTTCTGGCGCCGTTCGTGTTCGGCAACAACGCGCCCGACTCGGGCAACGCCGAACTGCTCGCCATCGGCATCGAGGAGTCGGGCCGCACCGAGCAGCGCGAGCGGTGGTTGCAGCCGTTGCTCGACGGGCGCCTGCGCAGTGCGTTCTCCATGACCGAGCCGGGTGCGGGCGCCGATCCCACGCTCATCAAGACGAGTGCCGTGCGCGACGGCGACGAGTGGGTCCTGAACGGGCACAAGTGGTTCACCTCGAACGGCTCGGTGGCGGACTTCCTCATCGTGATGGCGGTGACCAACCACGACGTCCATCCGTATGCCGGCAGCTCCATGATCGTGGTGCCGGCCGACACGCCGGGTGTCGACATCGTGCGCGACGTGCCGACCATGGAGGACCCCTTCCCGCATTTCGGGAAGATCGGCGCCCACTCCGAGGTGATCTACCGCGAGGTGCGGGTTCCGTACGAGAACCTCGTCGGCAACGAGGGCGACGGCTTCCGCCTGGCCCAGATGCGCCTCGGCCCCGGACGTATCCACCACTGCATGCGCTGGCTGGGCCAGTCCCAGCGCGCCTTCGACATGCTGTGCGAGCGCGCCGTGTCCCGGCACCTGCACGGGTCCACCCTGGCCGAGAAGCAATTCGTCCAGGGCTGGGTGGCCGACTCCATGGCGGAGATGCACGCGGCGCGGCTCATGACGCTGCAGGCGGCCTGGAAGATGGACAAGGTCGGAGCACCGGCGGCCCGCGTCGAGATCGCCATGATCAAGTACTACGGGGCCCAGGTCCTCTACAACGTGATCGACCGGGCCATCCAGGCACACGGTTCACTCGGCTTCTCGACGGATCTCCCCCTCGAGCACATGTACCGTGCGGCGCGTGCGGCGCGCATCTACGACGGCCCCGACGAAGTGCACAAGGTGACGGTCGCCCGCCAGGTGTTGAAGCGCTACACCCCGGCGGAGATCCCCTCTGAGCACGTGCCGACGCGGCGCGAGGCCGCGGCCAAGAAGTTCGCCGACCTGCTCGTCGAGGTCAGCGCCAACGACTGACCACGTCGCCGGACGGAATTCCCCGCCGGGTAGGCGATGGAGGCGTGGAAGCAGCGCCGATCAG
>DASRBM010000208.1:0-4013 GCA_035653635.1 Acidimicrobiales bacterium
GAGATCGTCGTGATCGGCGTGCTCACCGTGGCGGTGGTGCCGCTCGTGGAAGAGCTCGTGTTCCGGGGGCTTTTCCTCCGGGGCGCCCTGCGGGCGTTCGAGGGGGCCGGCCGCCGGCTCGGTCCGGCGCTCGCCGTGGTCCTCACCGGCATCGCCTTCGGCCTCGCCCACCTCGAGGCACTGGAGACGCTCGGCCTGGCCGCCTTCGGCATGGTGCTCGCCTATCTGGCCTACCGGGCCGGACGCCTGGGTCCGAGCATCCTCGCCCACGCCACGTTCAACCTGGTGGCCATCGTGTCGGTGGCCACCGTCCGACCGGGCTGGTGACCACCCGTCGCCGGGACGCGGGCACGACGCAGCCCCGGACCGCCTGGCCGGTGTGAGCGGTCCCCGAAACCCCCCGGCTTCGGGCACGATGGAACGGATGCGCCGCTTCGCCGCCCCGCAGATCGTCACCCTGGCGGCCGTCGTAGCCGTCGTCGCGGTGACGGTGTGGCAGCTCGATCCCGCACTGCTCTTCTCGACGAGCACGACGACGGGCGGGGACACCGGCGCCCACATCGGGCTGGCCTGGTTCCTGAAGGGCGCGCTGCTGCCGCACGGGCACCTCACCGGTTGGGACCCCGGTGCCTACGACGGATTCCCGCTCTACACCTTCTACTTCCCGCTCCCGGATCTGGTCGCCGCGCTCCTCGGGTACGTGATGCCCTTCACCGTCGCCTTCAAGCTGGCGACGATCGTCGGATCGGTGACGCTTCCGATCGCGGCATGGGGATTCGGCCGACTGGCCGGTCTGGAGCGGCCCCGCCCGGCGGTGCTGGCGCTCGCCACGCTGCCGTTCCTCTTCGACCAGACGTTCACCATCTACGGGGGGAACCTCTATTCGACGCTCGCCGGGGAGTACGCCTTCTCGTTGAGCCTGTCGCTGGCGCTCCTCTTCCTCGGCGTCGTCGTGCGCGGGTTGCGCACAGGGCGGCTCCGAGCGGCCGGCGCCGTGCTCCTGGCGCTGTGCCTGCTGTGCCACTTGGTGCCGGCGCTCTTCGCACTGGCCGGCACGGTGCTCGCGCTGCTGCTCGTCGGTGTCACCCGGCGACGCCTGTGGTGGACGGGGAGCGTGGTGGCGACGGGGCTCCTGCTGTCGGCGTTCTGGGCCGTGCCCTTCGCGTTGGAGCAGCCCTTCAGCACGAACATGGGCTGGGTCAACGTCACGACGTACCGCCAGCTGTTCATGCCCCATGCCGACTGGCTCGTCCTCGTCCTCGCCGCCGTCGGCTGTCTGGTGGCGGCGGCCAGGCGTGACCGCGTCGCGCTGATGCTCGGCCTCCTCGGGGGCGGTTCCGCATTGGCCCTCGTGCTCGACCCGCAGGGAAAGCTGTACAACACGCGCTTCCTCCCGCTGTGGTGGATCTGCGTCTACCTGATGGCCGGCTACGTCGTCGCCGAAGCGGGAGTCGCCGTCGCCACCTGGTGGCGCCACGACGTCCACGGCGCGGCCGAGGCCGTCGCTGGGGTCCGGCGATGGGCGGCCGGTCGCGGCCTCGCCGTCGGGGGCGAGACGGGTGCCATCGGCGACGTCCCGGGTCCTTCCTTCGGAAGCGCTTCGTCCGTGGCGACGACGGGGTCCTCCGCCGCGTCGTCGGCGGTCCTGGCGCCGCCCGGGCCATCGCTCGACGCTCCCGACGGCGTCGTGCCGAACCCCGAACATCCGGGCCACGGCGGCTGGCGTCCGTGGCGCCGGTCGCGCTGGGCACCGGGCGCGGTCGGCGTGCCGCTGGTGGCGATGGCATTGGTCGGTGCGTTCGTCCTCCCGCCGCTGCTCATCGGATCGACGTCGAGCTTCCATGTCGGGCCGCTGCACCTGACCGCCGACAACGTCCCGGGATGGGCACAGTGGAACTACTCGGGCTACGAGGGAAAGCCCGGGTGGCCGGAACTGCACGACGGCGTCGTCGCCACCATGGACGAGGTGAGCAGTCGCTACGGATGCGGGCGGGCCATGTGGGAGTACAACGCCAACCTCAACCGGTTCGGCACACCGATGGCGCTCATGCTCCTGCCGTACTTCACCGGCAACTGCATCGACTCGATGGAGGGCCTCCTCTTCGAGTCCGCGAGCAGCACGCCGTACCACTTCATCAACCAGTCGGAGCTGTCGGCCCAGCCGTCCGACGCCATGGTGGGTCTGCAGTACGGCCCGGCCAACGTGGCGCTCGGCGTGCAACACCTGCAGCTCATGGGCGTCCGTTACTTCCTGGCGACGTCACCGTCGATCCAGGCGATGGCCGACGCCGATCCGGATCTCACCCGGGTGTGGACCTCGGGACCGTGGCACACGCCCTATCAGGGTTCCGTGGTCGACACGACCTGGAAGGTGTACCTGGTGCACCGGTCGGCCATGGTGAGTCCGCTCCCCGAACAGCCCGCCGTCCTGACGGGCGTCGGACCTCAGCAGAACTCGTGGCTCCCGGTCGCCCAGCGCTGGTACGACTCCCCGGCGGCATGGCCGCGCGAGCTGGTCGCCGGCGGACCCGCCTCGTGGCCGCGCCTGTCCGCACCGACGGCGATGGCCCGTTCCGGCGCGCCGCTGCCCGCCGTGCAGGTGTCGCGCATCCACACCACGACCGACAGCATCAGCTTCCACGTCGACCGCGTCGGGGTTCCCGTGCTCGTGAAGACCTCGTACTTCCCCGCGTGGCACGTGTCGGGTGCCGAGGGACCGTGGCGCGCGGAGCCCAATCTCATGGTCGTCGTGCCGACGTCGCACGACGTGCAGCTGACCTACGGGACGACCGGCGCCGGCTGGCTGGGTCTGGGCCTGACGGCCGTCGGCGTCGCGCTCGTGGTGGTGCTCTTCCGCCGCCGTCACGCGTCCACCCTCCCCTGACACCGGCGTCGAGCCGGCCCACGGACCGTCAGGGGGCCGCGGGCTAGGCTCGCCGTGACATGCCTCCCCTGAGCGAGATCTTCAAGGCCTACGACGTCCGCGGCACCGTTCCCGATCAGCTCGACGCCGGGATCTGCCGGGCGATCGGCTGGTCGTTCGCCCGCTTCACCGGAGCGGACAGGCTGCTCGTGGCCCGCGACATGCGCACGTCGGGTGTGGAGCTCGCCGCCGCCTTCGCCGAAGGTGCCCGGGCCGCCGGCGCCTCGATCGTCGATCTCGGACTCGCATCGACCGACCTGCTCTACTTCGCGTCGGGCCGGATGGATCTGCCCGGTGCCATGTTCACCGCCTCGCACAACCCGGCCGCCTACAACGGCATCAAGATGTGCCTGGCCGGCGCTCGTCCCGTCGGGCGCGACACCGGGCTCGACGCCATCCGCGAGGGCGCCGAGCAGGCGCGCACCGACGGCAGCGCGTCGGGGCCGCCGAAAGGCGACGTCGAGCAGGTCGACATGCTCGAGCAGTACGCCGAGCACGTACGCTCGTTCGCCGACGTGCCGGCCCTGCGCCCGCTGAAGGTGGTGGCCGACACCGCCAACGGCATGGGCGGACTGGTCGTGCCGAAGGTGTTCGAGGCGCTGCCGTTCTCGCTCGAGATCCTCTTTCCCGAGCTCGACGGCAGCTTCCCGAACCACCCGGCCGATCCCATCCAACCGGAGAACCTGGTCGACCTGAAGGCGGCGGTGCTGCGCGAGGGCGCCGACGTCGGTCTCGCCTTCGACGGCGACGCGGATCGTGTCTTCCTCGTGGACGAGAAGGCCCAGCCCGTGTCCGGCTCGCTCACGACCGCGTTGGTCGCCGCCGCAATGCTGAAGCGGCATCCGGGGGCCACCGTCCTCTACAACCTCATCTGCTCCAAGGTCGTCCCCGAGACGATCGTGGCCAACGGCGGCACGCCTGTGCGGACCCGGGTGGGCCACTCCTTCATCAAGCAGGTCATGGCCGACACCGGTGCGGTCTTCGGCGGCGAACACTCCGGGCACTACTACTTCCGCGACAACTACCGGGCGGACTCCGGGATCATCGCGGCCCTCGTCGTGCTCGAGGCGATGTCGAGGGCGTCGATGCC
>DASRBM010000209.1:0-5593 GCA_035653635.1 Acidimicrobiales bacterium
GACCACCGTGACGGCGGTCGCCGGTTCCGCCGTGACGTCGACCACTGGAGTACCCGGCATCCTGTCGACACCTGGGCTCACCGTCCCCGATGTCACCACGCCCACGCTGACGGTGCCGCCCACGCCGAAGACGTCGGTGCCGTGCGCGCCGGCCCCCGGTGCGACGCCCGTCGCCTCCGTACCGGACGCGTGCGGCGTCGCCGGCCAGACGACGACCCCCTGACGGTGCTCAGCCGCCCTCGACCTCTCCTCCGACGGCGGCGGCGAGGCGATCGAGGAACGACGCGGCCGCCGCGTCGTCGAGCTTGCTGCGATCGGTGGCGACGTTGAGGAGCAGCCTGTCGCCATAGGTGGTGGCGGCGACGAAGGCGAGCTGGTTCGGTGACGGACTCAACGTGGGACTGACGGCGTGCACCCATGACGGGTCTCCACCGGCGTCGACCACCCCGAGGTTGCTGACGGCGAGGTTCTTCGGCGCGCCCTCCACCATGGCGGCGAAGGCGGCGAACCCGTCGTCGTCGGCGGCGAACGACGCGGCTCGGGCGAAGCGGTAGAAGAGATGGCTCTCGCCACGGCCCACCTCGCGATGGGTCTGTTCGGTGACGCGGCGGGCGAGGGCCCCGTGGTCGTCGGCCGTCACCGGGTACGGCGTGCACAACAGGCCCATGGCCACGACGACGGCTTCGTCGTCGATGGGCGGTTCGGACCGCCGTCGCAGGTCGATGGGCGAGGCGAGGGGCACGACGCTCGGGAACCCCGCGCTGAAGACCTCGGCGGTGACCTGCAGGGCGGCGGCGGCGAGCGCGCCGTGGACGGTGGCGCCCTCGGCTCTGGCCCGGGCCCGCAACTCGGTGACGGCCGCCGGCGCAAGCGCGATCCGGTCGAACCGTGAGCGCCGCCCACCCGATGCCCGGGAGTAGGCCGGGAAGTCGTGCGGGGAGGCGAGATCCTGCCGCTCGGCCCGCACGGCCGCGACGACGTCGAGCGTGGCCCGGGCCGAGCGCAGCGACTGCGGGATTCGCTCGTGCAGCGCCGGGGGCACGGGCTCGGAAGGGCCCAGCGTGTCCGAGCCTTCGAGCCGGCGCAGGATCCGCTGCAGCAGGCGCACGCCGGCGAGGCCGTCGGCGATGACGTGATGCAAGGTGAGGAGCACGACACTGCGGCCGTGCGGCAGCGGCAGGTAGCGGGCCCGGGCCGCCGGTCCTTCGGCGAGCGGCAGCGGATCGTCGAACTCGTCGGCCACCGCCGCGCGCCACGAGGAGGTGGTGGTGTCGACGCGCATCCGAAGCGGAGCGTCGGTGGGGGCGAACGCTACCCTGCCGTCGTCGACGGCAAGTCGGGCCCGCAGCAACGGGTGGCGCGCCTGCGCCTCGGCGAGCGCGGTCCCCAACCCGCTTACGTCGATGTGCCGATCGAGTTCGGCGATGACCACGAAATTCATGGGGTCGAGGCGGTCGAAGAGCCAGAAGTAGCGCTCGGCCGGATCGAGATCGCGCCACATCTGGTCGGCCACGATCCGGCACTGTACCGAGCGCGGCTGCCTCCGCCGGACAGCGCGGCGGAGCCTCCGCGTCAGGCGAAGGTCGGCACCAGCCCCTGGCGGACGAACGACGCGGCCAGCTCCCAGCGGCGACGGCGGGAGGCGGCGCTCGAACCGAGCCACCCGGCGATCTCCTGGGCCGCGAGCCCCTGGGCCAGCGCCAGGAGGACGTGGGCGACGTCGGTGGGATCACCCGCCATGCTTCCGGTGCCGGCCGCCCGGCGCACGCAGTCGACCACGAGCTCGCGCACGGCGGCGCCGGCGCGCGCCTCCTCGGGACCGGGATCGAACTCGGCGAACGGACGGGAGAACATGAGGGTGACGAGCGCGGGATTGCGGCGGGCGAAGGTCCGGTAGGCGGCGAGCAGCCGGTCGACGTCGGCGACGGGATCGTCGCTCGGCACGACGGCGGACACGGCCGCCCCCAGTCGGCGGAATCCTTCGAAGAACATCTCCCGTACGAGGCCCGCCTTGTCGCCGAAGAGCTCGTACACGGCCGGCGGTGACGTGCCCGCTGCCTCGGCGACACGCCGAGCCGTCACGCCTTCGGCGCCGTCCTCGGCGAGCATGGCGAGCGCCACACGCAGCACCTCGGCGCGCAATTCGGGTGTGCGCTGCTTGGGGCGGGGCATGGCCGGGTCACACGATGCCGAAGTCGGCCCCGTCCTCGGCCATGCCGGCACGGATGGCCGTCAGTGTCGCGGCCCGGACCCGTTCCTTCGTGTGACGGTGGGCCCCGAGGTGCAGCTCCGCGAACTGCGCGGCCTTCGCCTTCGCCGTGGCGAGCACCTCGTCGGGCGCCACGACGAGATCGAGGATGCCGGCGTCGACGGCCTCGGCGGGTCCGAACACCTCGGCCAGGACCATGGACCGGTGGAAGGCAGCCGGTGTCATGCGACTCCGGGAGATCTCGATGGCGGCCCGAGGCATGGTCATGCCGATCGCCGTCTCATTGGCGGTGAGGCGGAAGTCGCCGGCCGCGCCGATCCGGTAGTCGGTGGACAGGACGAGGAAGACGGCCATGGCAATGACGTGTCCCGAGCAGGCGGCGACCACGGGGAGGGGGAACTCGAGCAGGCGCACGGCCAGGCGGAAGCCCTCGCTCACCATCTCCACCGCATCGGCACCGCCTCCGCGCAAGGTGGCGAGGTCGAAGCCGGCCGACAGGATGCCCGGTCTTCCGGTGAGCACCACCACCTTCCCCTCGGCCTCGGCCCGGTCGAGCGCGCCGTGGATGGCGGCCAGCATGGCAGGCGACAGGACGTTCACCTTGCCGTCGTCGAGGGTGAGGACCGCCACCTTGTCGTCGCTGTCGTAGGTCACCAGGTCGGCCATCGTCCCCTCCTTCGACGCCGTCCGCGGTGGCCGGCAGGTGGGGGCACCCTATTTCGGAACGCTGTTCCGAAACAAGTCCGGACATCCCCCGGGCCGGCGGCGCCCTCCAATACAGTCTCCGACGGATCTGCGGAAAGGAGTGTGCCGTGCCGGACACCTATCCCGTCCACCTCGACGTCGTAAGCCCCGAGCGGGTCGCCCGCTGGCGACCACTCGTCAACTGGCTCCTCGTGATCCCCGTCCACCTGTGGCTGTTCCTGTTGCTGATCGCGACAGAGGTGGTGGTCGTGCTCAGCTGGTTCGCCATCGTGGTGGCGGGACGGCAGCCGGAGAGCTTCGGCGCGTTCACGACCGGGGTGATCCGCTACACCTGGCGGACGACGGCGTTCCTCTACGCGCTGGAAGAGCGATACCCGGGATTCACCGTGCCGACCGGGTTCACCGATCCAGGGGACTTCCCCGCCGTCGTGAACGTCGTCCCGGAATTGAAGCGCAACCGCCTCACCGTGTTCTTCCGGGCGTTCATGCTGATCCCGCACTACGTGGTGCTGTACTTCCTCGGGATCGTCTCGTTCGTGGTGCTGGTCTTGGCGTGGTTCGCGGTGCTCTTCACCGGCCGATGGCCGGAAGGGTTCCGTCGCTTCTACGTGGGCTACTCCCGCTGGTTCACGCGGTATCTGGCCTACGCGTTCCTCGTCGTCGACGCCTACCCGCCGTTTTCCTTCGACCCCTGAGGACGGGTGGGCGACGGTGCTCGACCGCGTCGGCGCGCAGCATTCGCGCCGCCGGAAGTGGGCGTAACAGGACTCGAACCTGTGACCTCCGCCGTGTGAAGGCGGCGCTCTAACCAACTGAGCCATACGCCCCGGGACCCTGCATGGTAGCCGCCCTCCGACGGCTCGATCACAACGCGGCGACCGTCGCGAGCACCTCGTCGGCGCGGTCGTTCGCACAGACGACCAGGTCAGGGAGCCAGGGATCCGGCTGGTTGTAGCGCAGCGACGATCCGTCGAGGCGGCTGGCGTGCAGCCCCGCGGCCAGTGCCACGGCCACCGGGGCGGCCGAGTCCCACTCGTACTGGCCACCGCCGTGGACATAGAGGTCGGCTTCGCCGGTCACCACCGCCATCACCTTGACGCCGGCCGACCCCATCGGCACGAGCTCGGCGCCGAGGGCCTCGGCAAGGTCGGTGGCGAGCGCCGGTGGCCGGGTACGGCTCACCGCGATCCGCAGCGGTCCCGAGTGCGGGGGTGGGCCGGGGAACGGTCCCGGTGTGGCAAGCACCTGGTCCCGCGCCGGCAGGGCGACCGCCCCGCACACCGGTGTCCCGTCGATCACCAGGGCGACGTGCACGGCGAAGTCGTCGCGTCCCTCCTCCGAGAATTCGCGCGTGCCGTCGAGTGGATCGACCACCCACACCCGCGGCGCGCCCAGGCGCCGGGCGTCGTCGGCCGACTCCTCCGACAGCACGGCGTCGCCGGGATGGCGCTCGTGCAGCAACATCTGCAGGAGCTCCTCGGCCCGCCGGTCACCGGCGGCGCCGAGCGTCCTCGGGTCGGCGAATCCGAGCTGTGCCCGCACCTCGAGGAGCACCTCGCCGACGGACCGTGCGATGAGCCGGGCCGACTCGTGATCGGCGGCCGTCGCCGCCGTACCACTCGTGGCGCTCACACAGGAGCCAGGTCGGTGAACCCGAGCGCGGCCTCGATCGCCGCGGCCGAGCGGATCACGACCAGATCACCGTGCTGGGGCCCGACCAGCTGCAGACCGATGGGCAACCCGGCCGACGACAGGCCGACGGGGAGGGAGGCGGCCGGCGAACGCGTCATGTTGAAGGGATAGGTGAACTTGACCCAGTTGACGTCCTCCGTGCCGTTGATGGAGCCGGCGCCGTTGAGCGCTCGCGGAGGCGGCGGGGCCGCGCAGGTGGGCGTGACGAGCAGGCGGACGTCGTGGAACAGCTCGATGAGCCGCGTGTTGAGCCGGTGGCAGGCGTCCTCCGCCTTCACCAGATCCACCGCCGACATGGAGTCGAGCGCCCACTCGATCTGCGCGGCGAGGAGCGGCTCGACCTTGGCCCAGACGTCCGTCCCGCGGTAGGCGCCCAGGGTGCGGGTGTTGTAGGCGAGGGCCATCGTGAGCCAGTCGGACACCGGGTCGGTGTCGAACACCGAGTCGACCACCACGATCTCGGCGCCGAGGGACTCGATGACGCGCAGTGCCGCCTCGCACTTCTCCATCACCTCGTCGTCCACCGTGGCATACCCGAGGGTGGGCGCCCAGGCCACCTTGGCCGGCACGTGCGCGTCCCGCAGCGCCGCCGGCCACGACGCCTCGGGCTTCGGCAATGCACGCAGGTCGCTCGGGTCGGGCCCGACGGCGACGTCGAGGGCGGCCACGACCTCTGCCACCGTGCGCGCCATCGGGCCCTTGGTGGAGAGGTGGTGCCAGTCCGGCGGTTCGGTTCCGCCACTCGGGACGCGGCCGAGCGAGGGCTTGATGCCCGACAGTCCGCAGCACGACGACGGGATGCGGATGGAACCGCCGCCGTCGCTGCCCGTCGCGAGCGGCACCATGCCGGCGGCGATGGCCGCGGCCGTGCCTCCGGACGACCCACCCGGCGTGTGCGCAAGGTTCCACGGGTTGTGCGTCGGCCCGAAGGTGGTGTTGTCGGTGTCGGCCTTACAGCCGAGCTCGGGCGTGTTCGTCTTGCCCACC
>DASRBM010000210.1:0-3141 GCA_035653635.1 Acidimicrobiales bacterium
CACCCCGTCGCCGAGCTCGGCCCGCAGGATGGCGACGATCTCGGCGGCCTTGTCGCGATTGGCGGTGGCGAGCACGAGCCGCAGGGCCGGCGCGCCGGCGCCGTTGCCGCCGCCGTTACCGAGGCTCACGACGCCGCGACCGCGGGCGTCGTCGGCCGGCGCGTCACCGGGGCGCGGGGGCTTCGGCGAGGACCGCCTGCTGGGCGGCGAGCAGCTCGGCGATCCCCTTCTGGGCCAGGCCGAGCATCTCGTCGAGCTCGTCGCGGGCGAAGGTCATGCCCTCGGCCGTGCCCTGCACCTCCACGAAGCGACCGGAACCGGTCATCACCACGTTCATGTCGACCTCGGCCCGCGAGTCCTCGGAGTAGTCGAGGTCGAGCAGTCCCACGGCGTCGACGAGGCCGACGGACACGGCCGCGCAGGCGTCGGTGAGCGGATGGGCCCGGAGCTGGCCGGCGTGCAGCAACCGGGTGAAGCAGTCGTGCAGGGCCACGTAGGCGCCGCAGATGGAGGCGGTGCGGGTGCCCCCGTCGGCCTGCAGCACGTCGCAGTCGACCGTGATCTGCAGCTCGCCCACCGCCACCAGATCGGTCACGGCCCGAAGCGAGCGCCCGATGAGCCGCTGGATCTCGTGCGTCCGACCCGACTGCTTGCCCTTGGCCGCCTCGCGGCTGACGCGTTCGGGCGAGGAGCCGGGCAAAAGCGAGTACTCGGCGGTCACCCACCCCTTGCCCCCGCCGCGCATCCAGGGAGGGACCCGGTCCTCGACCGAGGCGGTGCACAGCACCTTCGTCCGGCCCATCGACACGAGCACCGAGCCGTTGGCGAACTCGGTGAAGTCGCGCTCGAAGGTGACGGGGCGAAGCTGGTCGACGGTGCGCCCGTCGCGCCGCAGGGCGCGAGGATCGACGGTAGCGGGCTGACTCACGACAAGGACCTCCTCCACGAACCGCTTCGACGGTAGTCGCTCCCGCGCGACGCCCCGCCGGCCGCTACAGCGAGAAGCCCCGTCCCGGTTCCGCCTGCTCCACCGGACCGCCGAAGGCCTCCTCGGCCTCGCGGCGCAGAACGTCCGCCGGGATCTTTGCCCAGCGGTGGGTGAGCACCAGCCGCCGGCAGCGCGCTTCCCTGGCCGCCCGGCCCGCCTGACGGCCGCTCATGTGGCCGGCCTCGTCGTTCTCGTGTGCGGCCGTGTAGGTGGCCTCGCACAGCACCAGGTCGAGGTCGGTGCCGAGCGCGGTGAGGGGCCACCGGGGTCCTGAATCGGCCGAGTAGCCGAGCACGCCCCCGTCCGCCTCGACGCGCACGGCGAAGGTCTCCGGAGGATGGTCGGTGCGCGAGAAGCGCAGGGCCATCGGCCCGACCCGGGCGTCGTCGCCGTCACCCACCTCGTGCCACGCCACGATGCCCTCGAGGTCGACCCCGAGCTCTTGGCGGATGCCCGGCGCGGCGTAGACGGGCACGGGCGGCCCCGCCATGGTCATGGTCCAGCGCGCGGCGACGAGGAAGTCGGCTACGTCGCTCCAGTGGTCGCGATGGCAGTGCGTCAGCACCACGGCGGCGAGGCGAGTCGGGTCGGTGTACTGCTGCAGCGCGGCGAAGGTGCCGGGGCCGGCGTCGAGCCAGAGCGCGGTGGCGCTGGCCCAGTGCCGGACGAGGTAGCCGCTGCCGGCGCCGCCCGGCCCCGGATGGCTCCCGTCGCAGCCGAGGACGGTGAGGGTGACCCCGGCCCCGGCGGTCATGGCGGTCGGACCGTCAGCGGCCGCCCGACGCCGCGCCCGGCGCCGGAGGCGTGTCGAGGGGCACGTCGGCGACGACCGGCGGCTTGCCCCACACCAGCTGGCCCACCGCTCCGAGCTCCTCGCCGAACAGTCTGCTGCCGACGGCGCGGAACCACTCCACGTCGCCCGACGAGTAGAAGCGCAGCTCCCCCGGATCGACGTCGGGTCCCCCACGCGCAAGACGTTCCTCGGTGAGGATCTGCCGCACCTCGAACGCGGTCTCGTCGGCCGACGACACGAGGACGACGTCGCGACCCATCACGTCGGCGATGGTGCGGGCGAGGAAGGGGTAGTGGGTGCAGCCGAGGAGCAGCGTGTCGATGCCGGCGTCGCGAACCGGCGCCAGCAGCCGTTCGGCGAGCACGGCCACCTGGTCCGAGCGCGTCTCCCCCCGTTCGACGAACTCGACGAACCCGGGGCACGCCGCGCACGACAGCTCGATGGGGACGGGAAGCTCGGCGATGGCCCTCTGATAGGCGCCCGAGCCGATGGTGCCGACGGTGCCGATCACCCCGAGGCGGCGGTTGCGCGTCGCCTTGGCCGCGGCCCGGGCACCGGGCTCGATGACCCCCACCACCGGCACGGGGACAAGTCGTCGCAGCACGTCGAGCCCAGCGGCCGAGGCCGTGTTGCAGGCGACGACGATGAGCTTCACGTCGTGGGTGTCGACCAGCCAACGCGAGATCTGGGCGGCGAACCCGCGCACCTCGGCGAGGTCGCGCGGACCGTAGGGGTACCGGCCGGTGTCGCCGACGTACACCAGGTGCTCGGCCGGAGCGAGGTCGATCAGGGCCCGGGCGACGGTAAGGCCGCCGAAGCCGCTGTCGAACATGCCGATCGGCCGCTCGTCCACGTCTCCGAGGCTACGCCGTCGCCGCCGGCGGACGGCCCACCGTGGCGGCCGGTGCGGCCCACCACCAGGGACGCAGCCGGTCAGTCGAAGGGCAACCGGGGGGCGTCGGCCAGCGACGGTTCGCCCCGGCGGCGGCCGCCTGCCGGAAACACCTGCCCCGGGAGGAACGACCGCACGTGGTGCTCGCCGGGCCCGCCTCCGACCACCTCCACCGACTCGGCGCCGTTGCGGGTGTTGCGCACGAAGGCCCGGAAGCGCCACACCGCCCCGCGTGTCGGCGGTCCTTCGATGTCGACCGGGTCGCCGGCGCGCAGTCCGTTCCAGGTGTCGTGACGCTCCAGGTGCTCGGGCAGGGCCTGGGCGGGAGGGCGGCGACGGCGGGGCACGGTGCTGCGGTTCGGACCGGCGGGCGGGTGTGGCCCCGGTGTCAGCGTCCGCCGGGCGACGCCGGCTCGCCCATGTCCTGAAGCAGGCTCAGCAGGTCGTCGGCGTGCTCCTCCTCCACGG
>DASRBM010000211.1:0-5743 GCA_035653635.1 Acidimicrobiales bacterium
GGGGCAGGGCGTGCGCGCCGTGCGGGTGGAGTCGGCGGCCGACATGGAGAAGGCCATGCTCGAGCACGCGGCCGACGCCGACGCGGTCGTCATGGCCGCGGCGGTGGCCGACTTCCGGCCCAAGCAGCAGGCCGAGCGCAAGATGGCGAAGACCGACGGGGTGCCCGAGATCGTGCTCGAGCCCACCCCCGACATCCTGGCCGAGCTCGGCCACCGGCGGCGCCCGGGCCAGGTGCTCGTGGGCTTCGCGGCCGAGACCCACGACGTGGCCATGCGGGCCCGGGCCAAGCTCCAGCGCAAGGGTGTGGACCTGATCGTCGCCAACGACGTGGCCGCTCCCGGGGTCGGGTTTGACCACGACACCAACGCCGTGCTCATCCTTGGGGCCGACGGCTCCAGCCTGGAGGTCGGCCTCACCTCGAAAGAAGCGGTGGCCGAAGCGGTTCTCGATGCGGTGGTCGCCCGTCTGCCCGTTCCGCCGAGCACGTCGGGACCCAGCACATGAGGAGGACGCAGTGAGCAGTCGTTACACCTTCACGTCGGAGTCGGTGACCGAGGGTCATCCCGACAAGATGGCCGACCAGATCTCCGACTCGGTGCTCGACGCGGTGCTGGAGCAGGACCCGAGGGCCCGCGTCGCCTGTGAGACGCTGCTCACGACGGGTCTCGTGGTGGTGGCGGGCGAGATCACCACCACGTGCTACATCGACATCCCGTCCCTCGTGCGCGACGTCGTGTGCGACATCGGCTACGACAACGACGCCCACGGCTTCAACGGCCGCACGTGCGGAGTCATGGTGGCGCTCGACGAGCAGTCGCCCGACATCGCCCAGGGCGTCACCGCCGCCCACGAGGTCCGCACCGGATCGGGTGGCGAGGACCAGCTGAACGCGCAGGGCGCTGGCGACCAGGGGATGATGTTCGGCTACGCCTGCGACGAGACGCCGGACCTCATGCCGCTGCCGATCTGGCTCGCGCACCGCCTGGCCCAGCGCCTGGCCCAGGTGCGCCGTGTGGGCGTGCTGCCCTATCTCCGCCCCGACGGCAAGACACAGGTCAGCGTGGTGTACGAGGACGGCCGACCCGTCGCAATCGACACCATCCTCATCTCCACCCAGCACGCCGCTGGCGTCGACATCGAGACGTTGCTGCTGCCGGACCTGCGCGAGCACGTGATCCACCCGCTGCTCCCGCCCGACCTCGACTCCTCGCACACCAAGCTGCTCGCCAACCCGACGGGCCGCTTCGAACTCGGCGGACCGCACGCCGACACCGGGCTCACGGGGCGCAAGATCATCGTCGACACCTACGGCGGCATGGCCCGTCACGGCGGCGGCGCCTTCTCGGGCAAGGACCCGTCCAAGGTCGACCGCTCGGCCGCCTACGCGGCCCGCTGGGTGGCCAAGCACGTCGTCGCCGCCGGCGCCGCCGAGCGCTGCGAGGTGCAGGTCGCCTACGCCATCGGCGTGGCCCATCCGGTGTCGCTCATGGTAGAGACCTTCGGCACCTCCAAGGTCGACCCCGTCGCCATCGAGAAGGCGGTGCGCGAGACCTTCGACCTCCGTCCCGCCGCCATCGTGCGCGACCTCGACCTGCTGCGCCCGATCTACCGGCGCACCGCCGCCTACGGCCACTTCGGGCGCTCCGACAAGGAGCTCACCTGGGAGTCGACGCCGCGGGTGGACGACCTGAAGCGCGCCCTCGGGCTCTGAGGTCCCGGCGGTGCCGTCCGGCGCCGCCCCCCGTCCCGTGCCGGAGACCGAACCGCGGGTCGTGCGCGTGGTGGCCGACGTGGCCGCCGTGCGCAAGCCGTTCGACTACCGCGTGCCGCCGGAGCTCGACGGCGACGTCCGGGTCGGGACGTCGGTCCGGGTGGTCCTGCACAACCGCCGGGTGGCGGGGTGGGTGGTCGCCGAGGACGGCGAGCCGCCCCCCGGCGTGGCGCTGCGCGACATCCTGGCCGTGCGCGGATGGGGGCCGCCGCCGTCGGTGGTGGATCTGGCGGCGTGGGCCGCGTGGCGCTGGGCCGGCCCCTGGCCGCGGTTGCTGGCGACGGCCTCGGCGCCCACGCTGGTGCGGGCCCTGCCCGCCGCTGGGCGAGGGGCGCGGGCCCCGGGCGAGAACGGCGCGGGCCTCGACGGCGTCACGGCCGACGCCCTCGCCGGCGGGACCTCCGTCGTGCGTCTGGCTCCGGCCACCGATCCCTATCCGGTGGTGGCGGCCGCGGCCGCCCGCTTGACCGGAACGAGGGCCGCCGACGGCGCGGGCCGTGCCGGGGCCGCCGATGGTGGCGCGGGTGTGCTCGTCCTCGCCCCGTCGCAGTCGTGGGCGGCGCGCCTCGCCGGCCGGCTGCGCGCGCACGGGTTCGACGTCGCCCTTTTGCCCGAAGAGTGGGCACGGGCGAGGGCCGGGGGCAGGGTGGTGGTCGGGTCACGGGCGGGGGCGTGGGCGCCGTTGCCCCGCCTGGCCGCGGCGGTCGTGCTCGACGCCCACGACGAGGCCTACGTGGAGGAGCGCGCCCCGACGTGGGCCGCCTGGCGGGTGGTGGCCGAACGCGGACGGCGCGACGGCGCGCCGGTGGCGCTCGTGTCGCCGTGTCCGACCCTGGAGCTCCTCGCGGCCGGCCGTCTCGTCACCGCGGCCCGGGCGGAGGAACGCGCCGGCTGGCCGCAGGTGCAGGTGGTCGACCGACGGGCCGACGACCCGCGCCGGGGGCTGTACTCGGAGCCGCTCGTGCAGCTCGTGCGCTGGGCGGCGGAGGACGAAGGCCGGCGCGTGCTCTGCGTGCTCAACCGCACCGGCCGCATCCGCCTGCTCGCCTGCGCCACGTGCGGCGCGCTGGCGCGCTGCGCCCGATGTGGGGCGGCGGTGGAGTCGCGCCCGGCGGAGGAGGGGACAGCGGTGCTGCACTGCCGGCAGTGCAGCGACGAGCGCCCCGTCGTGTGTGCCGCCTGCGGCGCCACGCGGCTGAAGGCCCTGCGGGTCGGCGTGTCGCGCGTGCGCGAGGAGCTCGAAGCGCTGGCCGGCACCCCGGTGGAGGAGGTCACCG
This sequence comes from Acidimicrobiales bacterium, assembly GCA_035653635.1. Taxonomy (GTDB): domain Bacteria; phylum Actinomycetota; class Acidimicrobiia; order Acidimicrobiales; family UBA8190; genus DASRBM01. Next base: position 3,050 of record DASRBM010000211.1, read on the forward strand.
CCGACAGCGGGCCGCCGGCGCCCGCGCGCCGGGTCATCGTCGGCACCGAAGCCGTGCTGCACCGGGTGGGCCGGGCCGACGCGGTGTGCTTCCTCGACATGGACGCCGAGCTGCTGGCGCCCCGTTACGGGGCCGGCGAGCAGGCACTCGCCCTTCTCGCCCGGGCCGGGCGGGTGGTGTCGCGGGCGGCGACGGGCGCGCCGGGCCGGTCGGCGGGCACGGTGCTCGTGCAGACCCGCCAGCCCGACCATCCGGCCCTGCGCGCTGCGCTGCTCGCCGACCCCGGTGTCCTGGCCGAGGCGGAGGCGCCGGTGCGCCAGGCACTCGGCCTCCCACCCGCCCGCGCCATGGCCGCGGTGAGCGGTCCGGCGGCCGACGTCTACGGCGTCGCCCTGCGTGACGCGGCGACCCCAGGCGTCGAGGTGCACGGACCGGTGGACGGCGTGTGGTCGTTGCGGGCTCCCGACCACCGGGCGCTGTGCGACCTCCTCGCGGCCGTGGAGCGCCCCCCGGGACGGCTGCGAGTCGAGGTCGACCCCCGCAGGGCATAGCGTGGGACGTGAGCGATCCGGCGGCAGGAGGCGACATGACCGAGCTCCCCACGTCCACGTTGCACATGACCATCGGCGGGAGCCCGGTCCCGACCGAACGGACCTTCGGCGTGCGCAACCCGGCATCGGGGGAGGTGTTCGCCGAGGCGCCGGACTGCACCCGTGAGCAACTCGACGCGGCCATGGAGTCGGCGGCCAAGGCGTATCGCGACTGGAAGGCCGACGAGGACGTCCGCTGCGAGGCGCTGCGCCAGATGGCGGGGCTGCTCATGGGAGGTCTGGGCGAGCTCGGGCCGCTGCTCACGGCCGAGCAGGGCAAGCCGCTCAACGACGCCAATCTCGAGGTGTTCGGCTCCGCCATGTGGTGCGGGTACTACGCGGACTTGGAGCGGCCCCGTGAGATCGTCCAGGACGACGATCAGGCGCTGGTGGAGGTCGTGCGCCGCCCGCTCGGCGTGGTGGCGGCCATCACGCCGTGGAATTTCCCGCTGAGCCTCGCCTTCTGGAAGATCGCGCCGGCCCTGCGCGCCGGCAACACCCTCGTGCTGAAGCCGTCGCCCTTCACGCCGCTCACCACCTTGCGGGCGGTCGAGTTGCTCCAGAGCGCCCTGCCGCCGGGCGTGCTGAACGTCGTGAGCGGCGGCGACGACCTCGGCGCCTGGATGACGAGCCACCCCGTTCCTCGCAAGGTGAGCTTCACCGGATCGATCGAGACGGGGAAGAAGGTGGCCATGTCGGCCGCCCCCGACCTCAAGCGTGTCACCCTGGAGCTCGGTGGCAACGACCCGGCCATCGTGCTCGACGACGCCGATCCGGCGGCCATCGCCGACGGGCTCTTCGGCGGCGCCTTCGCCAACAACGGTCAGGTCTGCTCGGCCATCAAGCGGGTGTACGTGCCCGAGGCAATGTACGACGAGGTCGTCGAGGCGCTCGCCGACCGGGCCCGCAGGGTCAAGGTGGGCGACGGGACCGATCCGACGTCGAAGCTCGGACCGATCAACAACGCGCCGCAGTTCGAGCGGGTGAAGGAGCTCGTGTCCGACGCGCTGGCGCGCGGCGCCAAGGCGGTGGCGGGCGGCAAGGCCATGGACCGCCCGGGCTACTTCTTCGAGCCGACGATCCTCGCCGACGTGTCCGACGGCGTGCGCATCGTCGACGAGGAGCAGTTCGGCCCGGCGCTGCCGGTCGTCGCCTACCGCGACCTCGACGACGCGCTCGAACGCGCGAATGCCACGCACTTCGGCCTGAGCGGATCGGTGTGGGGAGCCGACGAGGAACGCGCCGCCGAGGTGGCCGGGCGACTCGAGGCCGGCACCGCCTGGGTGAACACCCACATCGCGCTGCAGCCGAACCAGCCCTTCGGCGGGTTCAAGTGGTCGGGCATCGGCGTCGAGAACGGCCCGTGGGGCCTGGCCGGCTTCACCGAGATCCAGGCCGTGCACCGGTCGCGCACCGGCAACGGGCTGAGCCCCATCACCTCGATGGTCGTGCCCTGATCACGCTGCGGTCGTCTGTCCCGGCGGCGGGTCGGGCACCGGTAGGGCCACCGGTAGCATGACCGGGTGGCCGGTTACACCATCCGCACCTACGGCGATCCCGTCCTGCGCCAGCGCGCGCGCGACGTGGAGGAGATCGACGGGCGCCTGAAGCAGCTGGCCGACGACATGGTGGAGACGATGTACGCCGCCCCCGGGGTGGGCCTGGCTGCCCCCCAGGTCGGGGTGCAGCGCCGCATCTTCGTCTACGACACCGGTGACGGCGAGGGTCCGCGCACCATCGTCAACCCGGTGCTGTCGGAGATGCACGGCGAATGGACCTTCGAGGAGGGTTGCCTGTCGGTGCCCGGCCTGTCGTGGCCGATCGTGCGCCCCAAGGAGGTCCACCTCACGGGCTTCGATCTCGACGGCAACGAGGTCTCGATCGAGGCCGACGAGTACCTGGCCCGCGTCTTCCAGCACGAGGTCGACCATCTCGACGGGGTGCTGCTCGTGGAACGTCTGGACGACGACCAACGCCGAGAGGCGAAGCGCATCCTGCGGGCCCGGGCGCTACAGCTGCCCGACGGCGACCCCGACGGGCTCTCCTCTCTGACCGGCGCCGAGCGCCGGGCGCACGACGAAGGCGACGGCCCTCGACTGTGACC
>DASRBM010000212.1:0-12641 GCA_035653635.1 Acidimicrobiales bacterium
CCGACCGCCCCGGCATCGTGCACCGGCTCGACAAGGGCACCTCGGGCCTGCTCGTGGTGGCCCGTTCGCCGGCCGGTTTCCGCAGCCTGTCGGCACAGCTGCGTGAGCACCGAGCGGAACGGGAGTACCTGGCACTCGCCGTCGGTGCGGTGGCATCGGAGCGGGGCGTGGTCGACGCCCCCATCGGTCGCTCGTCGCGCCATCCCGATCGGATGACGGTGAGTACCAAGGGACGTCCGGCGCGCACCGCCTACACGGTGCGTGCCCGCTACAGGGAGCCGCTCGCGCTCACGCTGCTCGAGGTGGCGCTCGAGACGGGCCGCACCCATCAGGTCCGGGTCCACCTCACCGCCATCGGGCACCCGGTGGTGGGCGACGACCGCTACGGCGCGGGGCGGGCCCGGCCGGCGGCCCTCGCGCCGCTCATCGCCTCGGAGCGGTTGTTCCTCCACGCCTGGCGGCTCACCGTCGACCACCCGACCGGGGGCGATCGACGGACCTGGGAGTCGGAGTTGCCGGCCGACCTCGCGGCCGTGCTCGACGCCTTGCCCTGACCAGAAGCAGGCGCGGCAGCGCCCGTCAGGCGGCGCGCAGGGCCGCTTCGACCTCGGGCACGGTGGCCAGCTGCTGGAGGGCCCGGGCTTCCGCCTGGCGGGCACGGCGCACGCCGATGCCGAGCTGGGACGCGGTCGCCTGCAGCGACGCCGGGGCGCCCCCGTCGAGGCCGTAGCGCAGGCGCACCACGTCGCGGGCGAGGTCGTCGAGACGGTCGACGGCCTGGCGCACCTGGTCGAGGACGATCTGGCGCTCGACCTCCTCCTCGAACTGCTGGTCGTCCACCCCGACGAGGTCACCGAGGGGGGTGCCGCTGTCGCTGCCGGCGGGCTGGTCGAGGCTGGCGACCACCCTGGCCATGCCCTGGAGCTGCTGGAGCAGGTCGGTGTCGACGGCAGCCGCTTCCGACACCTCTTCGGGCGTGGGCTCGCGGCGGAGCTCGGCGGCGAGCTCCCAGGTCATACGGTCGGCACGCTGCGCCTGCTCGGCCACCTCCATGGGGATGCGGATGGTGTTGCCGTGCTGCTGGACGGCCCGCTGCAGGGCCTGGCGGATCCACCAGGTGGCGTAGGTCGAGAACTTGAAGCCGCGCTCCCAGTCGAACTTGTCGACGGCACGCATCAGGCCGAAGGTGCCCTCCTGGACGAGGTCGGCGAAGTCGACGCCCCGGTCCTGGTAGCGGCGGGCCCAGTGGACCACGAGGCGGAGGTTGGCGCCGATCATCCGGCGGCGGGCCTCGTCGTCACCGGCCGCCACCCGCTTGGCCAGCTCGATCTGCTCCTCGGGTCCGGGCAGGGGGTAGCGGTCCAGGTCGTCGAGGAACAGCCGGATGCCGTCGGGAGTACTCACGTGCGCCATGAAACGCCTCTTGGAATAGGGATGCGGAACGACACCGGGAACAACACCGATGTCGTGCCTCTCATTCCTGACCACCCTGGTGTCTTTCGAAACCGGGGGCGCCCGGCGGTCCGGCCACCGGGGGTTTTGCGCTCCCGCACCGGCCATGGTGCGCTTCGACCATGCCCTCCCCGGTGCCGCCGTCCCGCCTGGTGGTGGTCCGCCACGGCGCCACCGCCTGGAGCCTGTCGGGTCGGCACACGGGCCGCACCGATCTCCCCTTGGAGCCCCCCGGGGAGGCCCAGGCCCGGGGGCTGGCCGCCCGCCTGGCCGGCCACCGCTTCGCCGCCGTGCTCGTGAGCCCCCTGCGTCGGGCCCGCCAGACCTGTGACCTCGCCGGCTTCGGCGATGGCGCCGAGGTCGTGCCCGGCCTGGCCGAATGGGACTACGGCGACTACGAGGGGCGCACCAGCGCGGAGATCCGAGCCGAGCGTCCCGGGTGGTCGCTGTGGCGCGACGGGGTGCCGGCGGGCGAGACCATCGGTGACGTGTGCCGCCGGGCCGACGAGGTCGTGAAGCTGGCCCGCGGGCACGGTGGCGACGTCCTCGCCTTCGGCAGCGGCCACATCCTGCGCGTCGTGGCGGCCCGGTGGCTCGGGCTCGACCCGAGCTTCGGCGGATCGCTGGCGCTCGGCGCCGGCGCCCTCGGCGTGCTCGGCTGGGAGCACGAGGAACCGGCCCTCGTACGGTGGAACGACGACGGCGAAGACCCTCTGTCGACCTAGACCTACAAGGTCGCTGGTCGCCGGCTCCTCAGTGCAGCGCCGGGGTGGGTGCGGCCGTGTTGCGGGCCCGGCGCACCATGTCGGCCAGGCTGAAAGAATCGAGGTGCTCGCGCATGTGCTCGCCGACATCGGCCCACACCGCCAGCAGGATGCACTGGCCCTCGTGCTCGCAGGCGCCGTTCTCGTGCGGCCGCCCGAAGTCGCCAGCCACGATGGGGCCGTCGACGGCGCTCACGATCTGGCCGAGCGTGATGTCCTCGGGAGGTCGGGCGAGCACGTAGCCGCCACCGACGCCCCGCTTGGAGCGCACGAGGCCGGCGCCCTTCAGGGCGAGCAGGATCTGCTCCAGGTAGGGCTGGGGGAGACCGGTTCGTTCGGCGATGTCGCGCACCGAGGTCGGCTGGCCCGCTCCGTGGAGCGCCAACGACAGCAGCGCACGGCTGGCGTAGTCACCCCTGGTCGAGACCTTCACGATTCGATGCTACCGGCCCCACCGGGGCCGATACCGGAGCCTGGGTACAGTGCGGCCCATGGACGACGCCCGAGCCGCGGACGACGGCGCCGCGCGGGCGGCGACCGAGCCGATGCTCCCCGACTACGGCGGTGCCTGCCTGTCGTCGGTGGTGCCGGCCCTTCTCGGGCGTGGCGGGGGTGTGCCCGACTGGCTCCCTGCCCCCGCCGCCACGGCGGAGCAGGTGGTCCTCCTCGTCCTCGACGGCCTCGGCTGGGAGCAGCTCCAGCGGTGGGGGACCCATGCGCCGACCCTCGCATCGGGCGCCGGCGGTCCCATCACCTCGGTCGTCCCCACCACGACGGCCACCGCCCTGACGTCGATCGCCACCGGCACCACCCCGGCCGATCACGGGGTGATCGGCTACCGGATGGTGCTCCCGGCCGGCACGGGCGGCGACCAGCTGGTGCTCAACGTCCTGCGCTGGCGGGCCGGCACCCGCGACGGGCGCCGGCTCGTCCCCGCCCCCCAGCTGCAACCGCACCGCGCATTCGGCGGAGCGCCGGTCCCGGCGGTGACGCGCACGGATTTCACGCCGACAGGGTTCACCGCCGCCCATCTCGCCGGCAGCCGCATCGTCGGATGGCGCGTGCCTTCGACGATGGTTGTGGAGATCGGGCGCCAACTGCGCGCCGGCGAGCGCTTCGTGTACGCGTACTACGACGGCGTCGACAACGTGGCGCACGAGCACGGTATCGGTGAGCACTACCTGGCCGAGCTGCGCGCCGCCGACCGGCTGGTGGCCGACATCGCCGCCGAGCTCCCGCCGGGCGCCGCACTCGTCGTCGTCTCCGATCACGGCCAGGTGGAAGTGGGCAACTCGGCCCGGCTCCCCTCGACCGAGGTCATGGAGATGGTGTCGCTCATCTCGGGCGAAGGGCGCTTCCGGTGGCTCCACGCCAAGCCGGGTGCTGCCGCCGACCTGGCCAAGGTGGCGGACGAGGCGCACGGGCACGAAGCATGGGTGCGCACGCGCCAGCAGATGATCGACGAGCGGTGGTTCGGCGGACCGCTTCGCCCCGAGGTCGCCGACCGTCTGGGTGACGTGGCCCTCGTGGCGCGCGATCCGGTGGCCTTCCTCGATCCCGCCGACACGGGCGAGACGCGTCTCCTCGCCCGTCACGGCTCGCTCACCGCCGAGGAGATGCTCGTCCCGCTGCTCGCCTTCGCCCCGTGAGTCGCCTGATGGCGCGTCGGCCTGACCTGGGGGAGGGTGCCGGTTTGGACCGGCGCGGCGGCTTTGCAAGGATCGAACGGTGACCGATCCGACGACCACCGACTCGCCCGACGCGATCCTGCTCCCGCCCGGTCAGATGCCGATCGGCGGCACGGCCGGGGGCACCGAGGAGCAGGGTGAGGAGAACGAGCGCGAGGCGGTGGAGCAACCCGCCAAGGTCATGCGCATCGGCTCCATGGTGAAGCAGCTGCTCGACGAGGTGCGTGCCGCGCCCCTCGACGAGCGCAGCCGGGCCCGCCTGCGCGAGATCTACGAGCAGTCGGTCCGGGAGCTGGCCGAGGCGCTCAGCCCCGACCTCGCCGCCGAGCTCGACCGCATGGCGCTGCCCTTCGACGAGCACGCGCCCTCCGAAGCGGAGCTGCGGGTCGCCCAGGCGCAGCTCGTGGGATGGCTCGAGGGGTTGTTCCACGGCATCCAGGCGACCCTGCTGGCCCAGCAGATGGCGGCCCGGGCCCAGCTCGACGAGATGCGCCAGCGGGGCCTGCCCCCCGGAGCCCGGGGGCCGGCGGGGGACGCCCGCCCCGGTACCTACCTCTGATCAACCCGGCGAGGCCTCGGCACCGGCGGGCGCGCCGACGTCCTCGCAGGTCGCGCATCGTGCCTCGAGGCGCGTGGCGCAGTCCGGGTGAGCGGCACACCGCCGCGATAACCTCGATCCACCAAATGACAGCGCTGTAGTTCATCCCCAGCTTTTCCAGGGCGGGCTGTGGATGACGAGGCAGGGGATCCCGAGGAGGACGGGTGACCAAGGGCTCCTTCGCCCATCTGCACACCCACACCGAGTACTCCATGCTCGACGGCGCCGCCCGGGTCGGGGACCTCGTGGCGAAGGCGGCGGCCGACGGCCAGCCTGCGATCGGCATCACCGATCACGGCAACATGTACGGCGTCCTCGACTTCTACAAGCAGTGCAAGGACGCCGGGATCAACCCCGTCATCGGCACCGAGGCCTACATGGCCGGGGAGTCGCGCCACGAGCGCCCGACCCGCCGTGGACGCATCGACGACACGGGCGGGGACGCCGAGGGCGGGCAGAAGCTCTACTACCACCTGACCCTGCTCGCCGAGACGACGGCCGGCTACCGCAACCTCATGAAGCTGTCGTCCGAGGCGTATCTGTCGGGCTACTTCTACAAGCCCCGATGCGACTGGGAACTGCTCGAGCAGTACCACGACGGGCTCATCGCCACCACCGGCTGCCTCGGGGGCGTGGTGCTGCAGGCGCTCCTCGCCGACGACCCCGAACGGGCGCTCAAGCTCGCAGGGCGCCTGCAGGACGTCTTCGGGCGCGACGGCCTCTTCGTCGAGCTGCAGGACCACGGACTGCCCGAGCAGCGCCGCACCAACCCGGAGCTCATGCGCATCGCCAAGCAACTCGGCGCGCCGCTGCTCGCCACCAACGACAGCCACTACACCCATCGCGAGGACTCGGTCGCCCACGACGCCCTGCTGTGCGTGCAGACCGGCGCCACCATCGACGACCCCAAGCGCTTCAAGTTCGACGGTGAAGAGCACTACCTGAAGACCGCCGCGGAGATGCGCCACCTGTTCGGCGAGGTTCCCGAGGCGTGCGACAACACGCTGCTCATCGCCGAGCGGGCACACGTGGACATCGACTTCGGCCTCAACGCCCTGCCCGAGTTCCCGGTGCCCGGTGCCTTCACCGGCGCCGGCTACGAGGAGCGGGCCGACAAGTACCTGCGCCACCTGGCCTACGAGGGCGCGGCCGAGCGCTACGGCAGTCCGCTCCCCGACGCCGTGTCCGAGCGGATCGACTTCGAGCTCGGCGTCATCTCGAAGATGGGCTTCTCCGCCTACTTCCTCGTGGTGTGGGACCTCATCCGCCACGCCCGGGACTCGGGCATCCGCGTCGGGCCGGGCCGGGGTTCGGCGGCCGGATGCTGCGTCGCCTACTGCCTGCGCATCGTCGATCTCGACCCCATCCGCTACGACCTGCTCTTCGAGCGCTTCCTGAACCCCGGCCGCAAGCAGATGCCCGACATCGACATGGACTTCGACGAGCGCTACCGCGGCGAGATGATCCGCTACGCGGCCGAGCGCTACGGCTCGGACCGGGTGGCCCAGATCGTCACCTTCTCCACCATCAAGGCCCGGGCGGCGGTACGCGACGCGGCCCGGGTGCTCGGATACCCGTATGCCGTCGGCGACCGCATCGCCAAGGCCATGCCGCCGCTCATCATGGGCCGCGACACGCCGCTGCGGGCATGTCTCGACAAGATCGAGGGCTACGAGGACGGCTATGTCACCGCGCAGAGCCTGCGCGACATGTACGCCACCGACCCCGAGGCGGCCCGCGTCATCGACGTGGCCAAGGGGCTCGAGGGCCTGCGCCGCCAGGACGGGATCCACGCCGCCGCCGTGGTGATCACGAAGGACCCGCTCACCGAGTACCTCCCCATCCAGCGCAAGCCCGAGAGCGGGCAGGATCCGGCGGAAGCACCGGTGGTCACCCAGTATGAGATGCACGGGGTGGAGGAGCTCGGTCTGCTCAAGATGGACTTCCTCGGTCTGCGCAACCTGTCGGTGATCGAGCGCGCCCTCGACCTCATCGAGCGCACCGACGGCGACCGGCCCGACATCGACGCGGTGCCGCTCGACGACGACAAGACCTTCGAGATGCTGCGCCGGGCCGAGACGATCGGGGTGTTCCAGCTCGAAGGCGGCGCCATGCGCGCCACCCTGCGCTCGCTCGCCCCGACGTCGTTCGACGACGTGGCCGCCCTCGTCGCCCTGTACCGGCCCGGTCCCATGGCGGCCAACATGCACCGCGACTACCCGGACCTGAAGAACGGCCGCAAGCAGATCAGCTACATCCATCCCGAGATGGAGTCGATCCTCGGCGACACCTACGGTCTGATGCTCTATCAGGAGAGCGTCATGCGGGTGGCCCAGAAGTACGCCGGCTACTCGCTCGAAGAAGCAGACAACCTCCGCAAGGCCTGTGGGAAGAAGATCCGCAAGCTCATCCAGGCCGAGCGCGTGAAGTTCGTCGAAGGCTGCGAACGAAGCGGCTACGGCAAGGAGCTCGGCACCCAGCTGTTCGACATCATCGAGCCGTTCGCCGACTACGCCTTCAACAAGTCGCACTCCTACGGCTACGGCCTCGTCGCCTACCAGACGGCGTGGCTCAAGGCGCATTACCCGGTCGAGTATCTCGCCGCGCTGCTCACGTCGGTGAAGGACGACAAGGACAAGACCGCCGTCTACCTCGGCGAGTGCCGGGCGCTCGGGATCGAGGTGCTCGTCCCCGACGTCAACCGCTCGGCGGCCGAGTTCACCCCGCTCGTCGGTGAGGACGGCCGCCGGCGCATCGTCTTCGGTCTGGCCGCGGTGCGCAACGTGGGGGAGAGCCTCGTGGAGCGCATCGTGGCCGAACGCGAGGAGAACGGGCCCTTCACCGACTTCTACGACTTCTGTCTCCGGGTCGACCCCGTCGTGCTCAACAAGCGCACGGTGGAGTCGCTCGTGAAGGCGGGTGCCTTCGACTCGCTCGGCCATCCCCGCCAGGGCCTGTGCCTGGTGTTCGAGCAGATCGTCGATCGCACGCTCGAGCGCCGCCGCGAGGAGCAGGCCGGCATCTCGACCCTCTTCGCCATGCTCGAGGAGCCGGCCGAGGTGGGCGGGCCGCCGGCCGGCTTCGCCGAGGCCCGGGTGCCGGTGCCCGACACGGAGTTCTCGAAGGCGCAGCGCCTCACCTTCGAGAAGGAGATGCTCGGCCTGTACGTGAGCGACCATCCGCTGCGGGGATTCGAAGGTGCGCTGTCGCGCCTCACCGACTGCTCCATCGCCGACGTGAAAGAGCTCGACGAGATGGCCGACTTCGGCCGCGACGGCCAGGTCCGCACGGTGGGCGGGGTCGTCACCGGTCTGTCGCGGCGCTACACCAAACGCGGCGAGCTCATGGCCACCTTCGTGCTCGAGGACCTGCGGGCCGCCATCGAGGTCTTCGTCTTCCCGAAGGTCATGGCCGAGATCGGCCCCCTCCTCGCCGACGACGCCGTGGTCGTGCTGCGCGGCAGGGTCGACACCCGCGACGACCAGGTGAAGCTCGTGTGCATGGAGCTGAGCCGGCCCGAGCTCGGCACCGAGGGGGCCGGGCCGCTCCAGGTGCGCCTGCCGACCGGTCTGACCGACGACCTGCTCGAGCGGCTCAAGGCCGTGCTGTCCGAGCACCCGGGCGACGAGCCCGTCCACGTGCAGGTGGGCCAGACCACGCTCCGTCTGCCGGCGGAGTTCAACGTCGACAGCCGCCGCGGCCTGCTCGGCGAGCTGCGGGTGCTCCTCGGCCCCAACGCTCTGACCGCCTGACCTGGGCCTTCACCGGTCGACGGGCCCGCCCGTCGGCAGCGGTGACGCCGCCGGCACCGGGCGGGAGCAGGTCCCGATGGGGAAGCCCTGCCAGGGCCGCAGTATCCTGGTGTGAACCCGCGGTGCCAGGAGGTGGACGAGTCCATGTCGTTTGAGGTCGGGACCAAGGACTGCACTGCTCTCAGCGACGCCGAGCTGGCCGAGATGGCCGACTTGTGCGTCGACCGGGAGCCCGGCTTCGACATCGGATTCCTGTCCAAGCAATGCGAGGAGTGGGTGCTCATCACCCACGCCCGGGAGGGCAACAAGCTCCGGGGCTACTCGTTCTCCACGCTGGAGCGCATCGGCGGGACCCCGTCGCTGCTCATCGGGCTGTCCTGCGTCGACCGCACGGCCAAGGCCGACCAGACGCTGCGCCTGCTGCTCGGTGACCAGTACCGCCGGGCCCTGCTCGCCTTCCCCGACGAGGACGTCCTGGTCGGCACCCGTCTGGCCTGTCCCGAGGCCTTCCAGGCCTTCGCCGGGTTGGCCGACGTCGTCCCGCGCCCCGACCACAAGGCGAGCGGCGAGGAGCGGGCCTGGGGCCGGCGCCTGGCCAAGCGCTTCGGCGCCGAGGGCCGCATCGACGACCGCACCTTCGTCCTCGCCGGCGACGGCTCCACCACCGGTGCCCTCGACTTCGGCGGTCCCAAGGTGAAGGCGCCCGACGCCGAGGTGGCGGCCCTGTTCAAGGGGCTCAAGACGGCCAAGGGCGACCGCCTCGTCACCTTCGGGTGGGCCATGGCCGAGGATCTCGCCTCCGGCGCCCTCGTTTCGGGCAAGGCCGGCCGCTGACCCCAGGCAGGGTCTACGGCCGCGGGAGCAGCGCGGCGACCGTCTTGTAGCAGTGCCCGTCGCGGGGCCGGCTGAGGGTCACGAGCAGGAAGTGCGGGCGGTAGCCGAGCGCGTGGGCGAGGTCCCGTCCGGCCAGGCGCTCGCGACGCGCCGCCCATAGGGCGGCAACGGCCCGGCGGTCCTCCACCGGGAGCCAGTTGTCGCTGCGCGGCCAGCCGAACCGGGCCCACACCGAGTCGTCCGGATCGCGCCGGAAGAGCATGGGGCCCCGGCTCGGCACGACGAGAGCGACCGACGGCCGCATGCCGTGGAACTCCCAGTAGGGCGCGGCCGAGCCGGCGAAGCCGAGGAGGTGCTGCTCGGGCGGCGCCACCAGGTGCTTGAGCAGTCGCCGGGCCCGGCGTCCGTGCAGGCGCCCGACCCTGACCGGAAGACCCTCCACCGTCACCGCCTCGGGCTGGGCCAGGTCGTCACGCTGCGGATCGGCCGCCCATATGGCGTCGACGACCTCGAAGGGTGCGAGGTCCGGCTCCCTGTCGGCCCAGTCGACCCGCAGGCGCACCACGGTGCGGCTGTCGAGATCGACACCGGTCGTGTCCTCGGGCGTGCAGGCGAGGACCATGCAGCGATGGGCGCCGCGCGGCTTCGGGGGCAGCCGACGGGTGCGGTGCTTGGCGCGTCTGGGTTGTCTGGTTCGGGCGGCCACGTCCTCGCCGATCATGGCGCACCTACGCCGGCGAAGCGCACCTGTTCCGCCCGCCACTCCTCGTCGAGCCGCTCCACGAGCTCCGACTCGGTCGTGGCCGGGGACCGGCACACCCAGCGCCGGCAGACGTAGGCGGTGTCCGGGGCCCGGTCGCGCCACAGGGGCGAATCGCCGGGCTCCCCCCAAGCCACCACGGCTGTGGGCTCGAAGCGCGCGCGCACGACCCGCAGGAGGTCGGGCCGGTCACCGGTGACCACCACCTCGGTGACACCGCCGCCGGCCAGCTCGAGCGCCAGGGCGGCGTAGCCGGCCGCGGTGGGGTGCTTGTCGAGCAGGCCCCCGAGCGCGCCGAGGAGACTTTCGCCTGCGTCGGTGATCTCGTCGTCGGCCAGCAGCGCGCCGAGGCGGAGGAACGCAGCCGCCGCCACCGAGGTGGCGGACGGGGTGGCCGAGTCGAGGAGCTCGACCGGGCGCACGACCAACGCCTCGGCGTCGTGGCCGGTGGTGGCGAGCAGGCCGTCGTCCTGGCGGAACAGGCGCAGCAGCTCGCGGGCGACGACACCGGCCTCTGCGGCGTAGGACCGCCGTCCGGTGAGCTCGGCCAGGCGGGTGAGGAACTCGACGGTCCACGCGTAGTCCGCCGCGTAGGCGAGGTGGCGGGCGCGTCCGCCCTGCCACGAGCGGAGCCACCGGCCGTCGGGGCGGCGCAGCTCGCCGAGGAGGAAGGCGGCGAGCGCCTCGGCCGCCTCGCGCCAGTCGGACCTGCCCACGGCGGCGGCCGCCTCGGCCAGGGCGGCACCGAACATGGCGTTCCATTCGGTGAGGACCTTGTCGTCGAGACCGGGCCGCACCCTGGCCGCCCGCGCCTCGTACAGCTCGGCCCGAGCGTCCTCGATGTCGGCGGGCCGCAGCACGGTGGCCCCCCGCGGGCGGCGCAGGATGCTGCGCCCCTCGAAGTTCGGCCCCGCGCTCACCTCGTACCAGTCCATGACCGCGCGCCCCCGCTCGGGGCCGAGGACCGTCTCGATGTCGGCCGGGGTCCACAGGTAGAAGCGGCCCTCCTCCCCCTCGGAGTCGGCGTCCTCGGCCGAGCACAGCCCGCCCGCCGGGTCGCGCAGGTCCCGCAGCACGTAGCCGATGGTCTCCTCGACCACCTGCAGCCAGGCGCGGTTGCCGGTGGCCAGCCACCCGTGCAGATAGGCCCGCACCAGGCCGGCCTGGTCGTAGAGCATCTTCTCGAAGTGCGGGACCGTCCAGGTGGCGTCGGTGGCGTAGCGGCAGAAGCCCCCGCCGAGATGGTCGTAGATGCCGCCCTCGGCCATGGCGTCGAGGGTGCGGGCGGCCATGGCGAGAGAGGCGTCGTCACCGGTGAGGCGCCAGTGGCGCAGGCACAGATCGACCGAGGTGGGCGAGGGGAACTTGGGCGCGGGCCCGAATCCTCCCCACACCGGGTCCATCCGCGCCGCCAGCTCGGCGGTGGCCGCCCCGAGGACCGACGCGAAGACGGGCGCGTCGCCGGATGCCGGCACGAGGGTGTCCGGGAGCCCCACGTTGTCGGCCACGGCCGCCGCCAGCGCATCGGCCTGGCGCTCGACCTCGGCACGGCGCACCGTCCATGCCTCGCTGATGGCGTCGAGGAGGTCGGGGAAACCGGGCATGCCCTGGACAGCCCGCGGCGGGAAGTAGGTGCCGGCGAAGAACGGGCGGCCGTCGGGCGTGAGGAAGACGCTCATGGGCCAGCCACCGCGACCCGACATCGCCTGCACGGCGGCCATGTAGACGGCGTCGACGTCGGGGCGCTCCTCGCGGTCCACCTTCACCGGCACGAACCGCTCGTTCACGGCGGCGGCGATGGTCTCGTCCTCGAACGATTCGTGGGCCATGACATGGCACCAGTGGCAGGCCGAGTAGCCGACCGACAGGAACACCGGCACGTCGCGGGCGCGGGCCATGGCGAACGCCTCGTCGCCCCAGGGGTACCAGTCGACCGGGTTGTCGGCGTGCTGGCGGAGATAGGGGCTCGTCTCCTCGGCCAGACGGTGGGCGGACGGCACCCGGTCAGCGTAGTGGTGCACTTCCGCGTCATAGGGTGGGGCGCCATGGACCTGCGGCTCGACGGCAAGGTGGCCCTCGTCACCGGTGGTTCCCGTGGCATCGGCCGTGCCGTGGCGGCGCGGTTGGCGGCGTCGGGGGCACGGGTCATGATCAGCGCCCGTAAGCAGGAGACCCTCGACGCGGCCGCGGCGGCGCTCGCCGCCGAGGGCGCGGAGGTGGCCGCCTTCGTCGCCAACGCCGGCGACCCCGATGCGGCCGAAGCCTGTGTCGCCGCCACCGTCGAGCGCTTCGGCGGCCTCGACGTGCTGGTGAACAACGCCGCGACCAACCCGTATCTCGGGCGCATGATCGACATCGACGCGGCCAGAGCGGAGAAGACGGTGGCCGTCAACCAGCAGGCCGTCGTCACCTGGACGCAGTGCGCGTGGCGGGCGGCGATGCACACGAACGGCGGGTCGGTGGTCAACGTGTCGTCCATCGGCGGCATGTCGGTCGAACCCGGTATCGGCTGGTACAACGTGACGAAGGCCGCCGTCCTGCACATCACGAAGCAGCTGGCCTACGAGCTCGGGCCCGGTGTCCGGGTGAACGCGGTGGCACCCGGACTCGTGAAGACCGACTTCGCCCGCGCGCTGTGGGAGCGCGGGGGCGACGCGGTGGCGGCCCGGCTCCCGCTCAAGCGCATCGGTGAGCCCGATGACATCGCCGGTGCGGTCGTCTTCCTGTGCTCGGAGGCGGCGTCGTGGATCACGGGCGCCACCCTCGTGGTCGACGGCGGTGCCATGTCGATGC
>DASRBM010000213.1:0-8055 GCA_035653635.1 Acidimicrobiales bacterium
GGAGGCGGTCGGGCAGCCCGCCGGGGACGCCGGTTCTGCGAAGGGACCGTGGCCCTCGCCGTGGGGAAGGGGACGGCGGCCGGGGCGCCACCGGGTCGCGGCGGAGATCCACCAGCGCGATCACCATCACCGGAGCCTGAGCGGCGGCGGGGCGCGTGCCGCGGTGTTCGGGTTCACAGACGGCCTCGTCACGAACGTCGCCATCATCCTCGGCTTCGCCGGCGCCCATCCCGGTGGCGGCTTTGTACGTCTGGCCGGTCTGTCGGGGCTCATCGCCGGCGCCTTCTCCATGGCGTCGGGTGAGTTCGTGTCGATGCGGGCCCAGAAGGAGCTCCTCGAGCGGGAGCTCGCCCTCGAACGCCACGAGATCCGCCACCGGCCAGAAGGAGAACGTCGGGAGCTCGTGCGTATCTACGAAGGCCGCGGTGTGGACCCTTCGCTCGCCCGCCAGCTCGCCGACGAGATGATGCGGACACCCGAGCTCGCGCTCGAGACCCACGCCCGCGAGGAGCTCGGCATCGACCCGACGTCGCTCGGATCCCCGGTGCAGGCCGCCCTCTCGTCGTTCGTGATGTTCGCCCTCGGAGCCCTGCTGCCGCTCGTACCGTGGCTGTTCGCCCGGGGCACCGGTGCGACAGTCGCGTCGATCGTGATCGGCGCGTTCGCCGCGCTCGGAGCCGGTGTGCTCATCACCGTGCTCACCGAGCAGCGCCGGTGGTGGTCGACGTTCCTACCGCTGCTGTTCTGCGCCGCCGCCGCCGGTGTGACCTACGGCATCGGCAGCGCGGTCGGCGTCAGCGCCGGCTGACCAGGCGCTCCTGCGCCGCCGGGGCGCTCAGCCTCGCGGGGCGATCGTCCTCGGTGGCGCGGTCACGCATTCGGCCGCGACGACGAGATGTCGCCCGTGTAGGCCCGGTCGATGTGGTTCACCTCGAAGCCGAGTGACCGGTAGAGCGACACCGCCCGCTCGTTGCCGGCATCCACGTAGAGCATCCCGATCGTGATGCCCTCGGAAGCCAGGTGGTCGAGCCCGGCCAGCACGAGCGCCCGTCCGAGACCGAGGCCCTGGAAGTCGGGATCCACGCCGATCACATAGATCTCGCCGATCGGCGGATCGCCGGGATGCACTTTCGTCCAGCACGAGGCGGCCAGGCGACCGTCGCGCTCGTGGAGCAGGAATCCCTCGGGATCGAACCAGGGCTCGGCCTCACGTTCGAGGAGGGTGTCGAGGTCCCAGTCCCCCTGCTCGGGATGGGCGGCGAAGGCACGGTTGTTCACTTCGAGCCAGGCGGCCTCGTCCTCGCCCGGGACGAACGCTCGCACCGGTACGCGGGGGCTCGGGTCCTCAAGTGGGAGCACGAGCCGCATCTGGCACAGATCGCGCCCGCGCTGCAGCCCGCAGGCCGCGGCCGCCCCGTCCCAGTCGGCGGTGGGCTTCGGCACCCAGAGGTGGACGTGCCCGCCGCCCTGCCGTCCGATCTCGGTGAGGGCGGCAGAGAGGAGATCGCCGATGACGCCGTGCTCGGGGCCGCGCAGCGGTGGCGGCACGACGACCTCCAGGCCCCACGTGCGATGGCCGCGACTCACCTGGGCGTAGCCGAGCAGCGGCCCGCGTTCGCCGTCGCGGGCGACGAAACCGGCGAAGCCCTTGCGCCCACCGTGGACGAGGTCGAGCCACTTGTGCTCACCGAGGGGCCGGTGCCCGTCCGCTTCGGCCACCCCGGCGAGCAGCTCGGACACCTCGGCGATGTCGGCTTCCGCCATGCGTCGCTTCACCTGGACCGAGGGCACCGCAGCAGGCTAGCGGCGCCGTGGTCGTCGCTAACGTGCCTGCATGGCGCCGCGTACACCCCGGGGACGGGCCAAGGTCGTCGTGGAGCGACTGGCCGCCGAGTACCCCGGCTCCGCCCGCGACCTGTGTGCACTCAAATTCCGCACGCCCTTCGAGCTGCTGGCGGCGACGATCCTGTCGGCCCAGACGACCGACGAAAGGGTGAACATGGTGACGCCCGAGCTGTTCGCCGCCTACCCGTCACCGGACGCGCTGGCGGCCGCGCCGTTGCCGGACGTGGAGCGCATCATCCATTCGACAGGCTTCTTCCGCTCGAAGGCGAAGAGCCTCGTCGGTATGGCGGCTGGTGTCGTCGAGCGCTTCGGTGGCGAGGTGCCCACGGCGATCGAGGACCTCGTCACGTTGCCCGGTGTCGGCCGCAAGACGGCCAACGTGCTGCGCAGCGTCGCGTTCGACCTTCCCGGCCTGCCGGTCGACACCCACGTCGGCCGCCTGGCGCGCCGGCTCGAGCTCACCGCCCGCAGCGATCCGGAACAGGTCGAACAGGATCTGAACGCGATCGTGCCGCCGGCTGAGCGCGGTGGATTGAGCCTGCGCCTCATCCTCCACGGGCGTGCCGTGTGTCAGGCACGGCGGCCGCGCTGCGAGGAGTGCATCCTCAACGACATCTGCCCGTCGTCCCTGGTACCGACCGCTTCGTCGAAACGTGGCGGAGCCTCGGACAAAACCGTTCCACAGGCAGGGGGCACTCGATTGCCGAGTGCACGAAGGGGGAGTTGAGAGGGTTTTTTGGGGGGTGGCTGGAACAGACCCCCCGCCGCGTGGTGTTCTAGAGGCATCGGAACCGGTTCCCGCCACCTGGTTCCGTTAGAGCGGGGTTCGGGATCCGCCGCCCGGCCCGCTCGCGCGACGGCGCCCGAAAGGGCGCCGTCGCCGCGTCCGGACCCCTGAATCCCGTCCAGCCCACCGGGCACCCGGCCCGCGGGGATCGGCTCTCGACGGAGGCGACCGTCGCCGCCGACCGGCTCTCGAAGCGATACGGCTCTCGAAGCGATACGGCTCGGTCAGCTCCCCGTGCGCCGGCGGATGGAATTCAGGCGTTCGAGGCGCCGTCCTGCTCCCCGGAGGGCCCGCTCCACGGCGAACAGCTCGGTGGACAGCTCGTCGTCCTTGTCGCTCGAGGCCTGCTCGGCGATGCCCGCCACCCGACGGGTGAGATCGGCCAGGGCGGAGGAGAGCGACGACAGCTCGGCGTGTGCGGCGGACATGGGCTGATCATTGCCCCAACTACCATTTCTTGCTCATGCCGCTCGCCCGATTGGACCTCCGAGGAGTCTCGCCGGCCCAGATGGCCGACCGGCTGCCGCGCCCGGAGGGCCATGAGTTCCCGACCGAGGCCGTGGCGGCCATCCTCGAGGAGGTTCGCCTCGGGGGCGACGAGGCGCTCGCGGCGCTGACCGCCCGATTCGACGGAGTCAGGCCCGAGCGGTTGCGGGTGCCGGCCGAGGACGTCCGGGCCGCGCTGGAGCGTGTCGACCCGGAGCTGCGCAAGGCGCTCGAGCTGGCCTTCGACCGCATCACCGCCTACCACGGCCACGAGCCCGCTCCCCTAGGGGACTTCGTCGACGGCGGGGTGACCGTCCGCCACTTGGTGCGGCCCATGGCCCGGGCCGGGATCTACGCGCCCGGAGGGCGGGCCCGCTATCCCTCGACCGTGCTCATGTGCGCCGCCCCGGCGCGGGTGGCGGGTGTGGGCGAGCTCGCCCTGTGCGTGCCGCCGGGCCCCGGGGGCGGCGTCGCCGACGAGACGCTCGCCGCCGCCGCCATCGCCGGCATCGACGAGGTGTACTGCGTGGGCGGCGCCCAGGCCGTGGCGGCCATGGCCTTCGGCACGGCCACCATCGGTCCGGTCGACGTCATCGTCGGACCCGGCAACCGTTACGTGGCCGAAGCCAAACGTCAGCTGTCGGGCGTGGTGGGCGTGCCCGGTGCCTTCGCCGGCCCTTCCGAGGTGGTGGTGGTGGCCGACGGTTCCACACCACCGCGCTGGGCCGCCATCGACCTGGCCGTCCAGGCAGAGCACGGGCCCGACGGCATGGCCTGGCTCGTCGCCTGGGACGAGGCGGTCGTCGAGGCGGTGACCGCTGCGCTCGCGGACATCGTGGCCGCCTCGCCCCGTCGGGCCGACCTCGAGTCCACCCTCGCCGGTGGCGGCGTCGCCGTGCTCGTCGACGGACCGGCGCAGGCGCTCGCCGTCGCCAACGCGGTGGCGCCCGAGCACCTGGAGCTGCTCGTCGAGGACGCCGAGTCGCTCCTGCCCGAGGTGCGCCGGGCCGGAGCCGTGTTCCTCGGCCCCTATGCCCCCGCGAGTATCGGCGACTACCTGGCCGGTCCCAACCACGTGCTCCCGACGGCGCGCACGGCCCGCTTCTCCTCGGCGCTGCGGGTCGACGACTTCCGCACCTTCGTGCACGCGGTGGCCATCGGACCGGACGGGCTCGCGGCATTGGGCCCGTCGGTGGCGGTGATCGCCGAGGCGGAAGGGCTGCCCGCGCACGCCGAGTCGGTGCGCCTGCGCGCCCGCGACACAAAGGGCGGACGGTGAGCGGCGTCCCCCGGCGCGACGACCTCGCCGAGCTGCAGGAGTACCACTCGCCCCAGGTGGACGTGGCCGTGCGCCTCAACACCAATGAATCGCCGCTGCCGCCCCCGCCGCAGTGGCGTCAGGAGCTGCAGGAGGAGATCGGGCACATCGCCTTCCACCGCTACCCCGATCGCGAGGCGACCGAGCTGCGCGCCGCGCTGGCCGGAACCCACGGCGTGACGGCCGAGGAGATCTTCTGCGCCAACGGCTCCAACGAGGTCCTCCAGAGCCTGCTCCTCGCCTACGGCGGTCCGGGGCGCACGGTGGCGCTGTTCGAACCGACCTACACCCTGCACCGCCACATCGCGAACCTGACGGCCACCGGGGTGGCGAGCGTCTGGCGCACGCCCGACTTCGAGATCGACGTCGCCGAGGCCGAGGCCCTCATCGCCCGCTCCCAACCGGTCATCACCTTCCTGTGTTCGCCGAACAACCCCACCGGACGGGCCGACGCGCCCGAGGTGCTGCAGCGCGTGCTCGACCTGGCCCCCGGGCTCGTCGTGGTGGACGAGGCCTACGGGCAGTTCGCCCGCACGAGCGCGCTCGAGGTGCGGGCCCAGAAGCAGGCCGGCTGGGAGAGGCTCGTGGTGGTGCGCACGTTCTCGAAGACGTGGTCGATGGCGGCGTGCCGTCTCGGGTACCTCGTCGCCCATCCCGACGTGGTGGACTCGTGCACGGCGGTGGCGCTGCCGTACCACCTCGACGCCCTGACCCAGGCTGCCGGTCGCCTGGCGCTGCGCTACGAGCGGGAGATGGAGGCGCGTGTGGCGCTCCTCACCGAAGAGCGCGGCCGGGTCGCCGCCGCACTGGCGCAGCTCCCGGTGGAGACGTGGCCGTCGGACGCGAACTTCATCCTCTTCCGGCCGTCCGGGCGCGACGGACGCGAGGTGTGGCAGGACCTGCTCGATCAGTCGGTGCTCGTGCGCGACTGCACCACCTGGCCCGGGCTGCAGGGGTGCCTCCGGGTCACGATCGGCACGCCGGAGGAGAACGACCGGTTCCTCGCCGCCCTCGGGGCGGCGCTCGGGGCACCGGCAGCGGGCGACGGCGCCGGAACTGCGGCGCGGACAGCGGAGGGACGATGAGCAGCGAGCGACGGGCCGAGCGCAAGCGGTCGACCAAGGAGACCTCGATCCGGGTCGAGCTCACGGTCGACGGGACGGGAGCGACGTCGGTGGAGACGGGACTGCCCTTCTTCGACCACATGCTGTCGCAGCTCGGCCGCCACGGCGGCATGGACCTCACCGTCGAAGCCTCCGGCGACCTGCACGTCGACGCCCACCACACGGTGGAGGACGTCGGCATCGTGACGGGAGAGGCGTTCGCGGCCGCGCTGGGCGACAAGCGTGGCATCCGGCGCTTCTCCTCTATCGCGCTTCCCCTCGACGAGGCGCTCGTCGACGTCGCCCTCGACCTGTCGGGCCGGCCCTATCTCGCCTACGAGGTGCCCCTCGGCGACCAGGTGGCGCCGCTCGGGTCCCCGCCGTTCGAGCCGCAGCTGGCCGAGGAGTTCTGGCGCGCCTTCGCCACCGCTGCCGCCCTCACCCTCCACATCCGCCTGGTGACGGGGAAGAACACGCACCACGTGCTCGAGGCGTCGTTCAAGGCCGTGGCCCGGTGCCTGCGCGACGCGGTGCGGGTGGAGGGTGGCGACGTGCCCTCGACGAAGGGCTCGTTGTGAGCCCGGTCCCGGCCGCGGCGCGCACCGGCGACGGGAGTGCGACGTGATCGCCGTGCTCGACTACGGCATCGGCAACCTGCGCTCGGCCGAGAAGGCGCTCCAGCACGTCGGCGCGGAGGCCCGTCTGGTGTCGGACCCCGACGCGGCCGCGGCAGCCGACGCCGTGGTGCTCCCCGGCGTGGGGAACTTCGGACGCTGCGCCGAGGCGCTGCGTTCGAGTGGCCTCGAGGAGGTCGCGCGCGACGCCATCGCCGCCGGCCGTCCCTTCCTCGGCATCTGCGTGGGGTTCCAGCTGCTCTACGAAGGCTCCGAGGAATCACCCGGTGTCCCCGGGCTCGGTGTGCTGCCGGGCGTCGTCCGTGCCCTGCCGCCCGGTGTGAAGCACCCGCAGATGCAGTGGAACCGCCTGGAGCGCCGCCCGACGCGTCCCGCCGTCATGCTGCGCGGGCTCGGGGAGTCGCCGTGGGCCTACTTCGTGCACTCGTTCGCCCCGGAGGACGGTCCCGACGTGGTGGCGACGTGCGACTACGGCGGCCCTGTCGTCGCCGCCGCCGAGCGCGGCGCGCTATGGGGCACCCAGTTCCACCCCGAGAAGTCCGGCACCGTCGGCCTGGCCATGCTCGGCGCCTTCGTGGCCGCCGCCTCCGCCGTCCCGGCGGAACGCTGAGCCGGTGGAGCTCTATCCCGCCATCGACCTCCGCGGCGGCGCGGCCGTGCGCCTGGTGCAGGGCGACTTCGGACGCCAGCAGGAGTTCGGCGATCCCGTCGATCTGGCCGAGCGCTACGAGGCCGCCGGTGCCCGCTGGGTGCATGTCGTCGACCTCGACGCGGCGCGCACCGGCGTGGCCGCCAACCGCGCCGTGGTGCTCGAGATCGCCCGCCGGACCGGGCTGGCGGTGCAGACCGGCGGCGGGGTGCGCAGCGCCGCCGACGCGGCCGAGTTGCTCGGCGGGGGCGTGCGCCGGGTGGTGCTCGGCACCGCCGCCATGTCCGATCCGGCCCTCGTGGCCGAGCTCGCCGCCCGTCACCCCGGGGCCGTGGCCGTCGGCCTCGACCACCGTGGGGGTGGACGCGACGTGTCGGTTCAGGGGTGGGAACAGGCGAGCGGGACCACCCTCGAGGAAGCGCTCGAGCGGCTGGAGCCGGTGGACGTGGCCGCCCTCGTCGTGACGAGCATCGAGCGCGACGGCGTGCCGGCCGGGCCCGACCTCGAGGGCCTCACCTTCGTCCTGTCGCACACGCGGCACCCCGTGCTCGCTTCGGGCGGCGTGCGGTCGGTCGACGACCTGCGGACGCTCGCGGCGCTGACGGTGGGGGACAGACAGGTCGCCGGCGCGGTGGTCGGTCGGGCGCTCGTCGACGGCAGTCTCGACGTGGCCGAGGCGGTGAGGGCGTGCGCAACGTCCGCGTGATCCCCTGTCTCGACGTGGACGCGGGGCGGGTCGTGAAGGGTGTCCGCTTCGTCGACCTCTTCGACGCCGGCGATCCGGTGGAGCTCGCCGACCGCTACGACCGCGAGGGGGCCGACGAGCTCGTGTTCCTCGACATCACCGCGTCGTCGGACGAGCGCCGCACGATGGTGGACGTCGTGGCCCGCACGGCCGAACAGGTGTTCATCCCCTTCACCGTGGGCGGCGGCGTGCGGACGGCGGAGGACGCCCGCCGGCTGCTGCGAGCCGGCGCCGACAAGGTGTCGCTCAACACCGCCGCGCTCGCCATGCCCGAGCTCGTGCGCGACGTGGCCGACGAGTTCGGGGCCCAGTGCGTGGTGGTCGCCATCGACGCCCGCCGGCGAGCCGACGGCGACGGATGGGAGGTCCACACCCATGGCGGACGCCGGCCGACCGGCCGCGACGCCGTCGCCTGGGCGGCCGAGGCCACCGGTCTCGGCGCCGGGGAGATCCTCCTCACCTCGATGGACCGCGACGGCACCCGCGA
>DASRBM010000214.1:0-4111 GCA_035653635.1 Acidimicrobiales bacterium
GGCGGTTGTTGCTGCGCTGCACGCCGAGGGCGTTCACCACCACGTCGGCCCAGTCGGCAAGCGCGCACCGGTGCTCGCTCACGAGTCCGCAGGTGGTGCCGTCGCAGTCGTCGGGTCCCGGGCACCAGCGCGTCTCGTAACCGGCGAGCTCGAGCGCCACCCGCCGGGCGTGGGCGTCGCGTTCGGGCGCCTCGACGAGGACGTGGCCCCGTGACCTGTTCATCAGGTGTCGTCCTCGGGCCGCGAGGAGCGGGCCACACTGCGCAGGAACGACTCTGCCGTCACCGGTGTGTGGACCTGCTGGGTGTCGGTCAGCAGGTCCACCCATTTCCGGGACTGGGCCCGGGTGGTCTCCACGACCACCGGGAGCTCGGGGTGCTCCCTGGTCATGGCCTCGAGCACGGCGCGGGCGCCGGGCTGCTCCAGGTCGAGGGAGGTGGCCACCACCTCCACCTCGTCGGCGAGCGGGCAGCCGTCGCCCCGCACCAGGGGGCAGTCCCTGCCGTCGGAGCGGTGGGGGCCGGGGCACCAGACGGCGTCGTAGCCGTGGCTCTCGAGCACCCGCACGCGGGCGAGCGCGTCGGCGCCGTCCGCCGCCTCCACCAGCACGCGCGGATAGACGCGCCCGTGCACGGATGGGTGCTGGCGCGCCCAGCGGTGCGCGTAGTCGAGTCCGAGTGTCCGGTGGTCCCTGCCGGGTCGACGTGCCATGCCGCAAGCGTGCGGGTTCGTGTGCACGACAGGGTAGGGGATTTTTCCCCTAGCCCCTCGGCGTGTGGCAGGTGACGCTCAAAGAGAACGGACCCGTCGAGCGCGTCGCGTGCGATGGGCAGTCGGGCTGGAGGGCTCAATGACCCAGGTGTCGGATACTTCGACCACGTCCACCAGGCAACGGCACGCGTCGGACCGGTCGGTACGCGACGACGCCATGCGCCGCTCCGAGGCGAACGGGATGGTGTACACGGCTCCCGGCCGGGCGGGCAGCGTGGTCGACCTGAAGACGCGCTACGACAACTTCGTCGGCGGACACTGGGTCCCGCCGGTGACGGGCCAGTACCACGAGAACCTGAGCCCGGTGACCGGACGGCCGTTCTGCGAGGTCGCCCGTTCCTCCGGCGCCGACATCGAGCTCGCCCTCGACGCCGCCCACGCGGCCAGGGAGGCCTGGGCGGACACGTCGCTCTCGGCCCGGGCCCAAGTGCTCAACGCCATCGCGGATGTCATCGACGCCAACCGCGAGGTCCTCGCCGTCGCCGAGTCGTGGGACAACGGCAAGCCCGTGCGTGAGACGCTCGCCGCCGACCTTCCGCTCGCGGCCGATCACTTCCGTTACTTCGCCTCTGCCACCCGCACCCTCGAGGGCACCTCGAGCGAGATCGACAAGGACACGGTCGCCTACCACTTCCACGAGCCGCTCGGAGTGGTGGGGCAGATCATCCCCTTCAACTTCCCTCTGCTCATGGCGGCGTGGAAGATGGCGCCGGCGCTCGCCGCCGGCAACTGCACGGTGGTGAAGCCGGCGTCGCCCACCCCGTGGTCGATCCTGAAGTTGGCCGAGTTGATCCAGGACATCGTGCCGCCAGGTGTCGTGAACGTGGTGAACGGCCCGGGCGCGGAGATCGGCAAGGCGCTCGCCACGAGTCCGCGCATCGCCAAGATCGCCTTCACCGGCGAGACGGCGACGGGGCGGCTCATCATGCAGTACGCGTCCAAGCACATCATCCCGGTGACGCTCGAGCTCGGTGGCAAGTCGCCGAACATCTTCTTCGGCGACGTCATGGCCGAGGACGACGACTACCTCGACAAGGCCATCGAAGGCCTCGTCCTCTACGCCTTCAACAAGGGCGAGGTGTGCACGTGCCCGTCGAGGGCGCTCGTCGACGAGCGCATCTACGACGCCTTCATGGACCGGGTGCTCGCCCGGGTCGGCGCCATCCGCCAGGGCAACCCGCTCGACACGACCACCATGATCGGCGCCCAGGTGTCGGCCGCCCAGATGGAGAAGATCGACTCCTACGTGGAGATCGGCCGCCGCGAAGGCGCCGAGGTCCTCATCGGCGGCCAGCCCCGCGAGATGGCGGGCGAGCTCAAGGGAGGCTACTACTACGAGCCGACCGTCCTCTGGGGCCACAACGACATGCGGGTCTTCCAGGAGGAGATCTTCGGCCCCGTCCTGGCTGTGACGACCTTCCGCGACGAGGCCGACGCCCTTCGGATCGCCAACGACACGCAGTACGGCCTCGGTGCCGGCGTGTGGACCCGTGACGGCAACCGCGCCTACCGCCTGGGCCGGGCCATCAAGGCCGGACGAGTGTGGACCAACTGTTATCACCTGTACCCGGCCGGAGCGGCATTCGGCGGCTACAAGATCTCCGGCGTCGGACGCGAGACGCACAAGATGGCGCTCGAGCACTACTCGCAGACGAAGAACCTGCTCGTGAGCTACAGCACCACGCCCCTCGGGTTCTTCTGAGCGTTGCCGCGTGTTCCGGCGTCCGGCCACGGTCGGTCGCCGGGCAGGGTCGACAAAAGGAGGTCGTCGCCATGTCGAGGATGCGGAGGATGGTCCTGTTCGCCGTGACCGCCGGCGCCGGCGTCGTGGTCTGGATGATCGAGACGACGCCGGCCGGGCGCCGCTGGTCGCGCCACCTCGCCCGCGAGGTGCGCCGCGCCGCGCTCTACCACGCCGGCCGGCTCGAGGGCCTGCGCTACAGGATGGCCGGGGGCGAGCCCGACCCCACGGCGACCGACCACGTGCTCGCCGACCGGGTGCGCTCGACCATCGGGCCGCTCGAGCACCGTCTCGACGTTCCCCGGATCCATGTGATGGCCCGCGGCCACGACGTCGTGCTCCACGGCGACGTGGACAGCGCCGAGCACGCCGAGGTCATCGAGGCGGCCGTACGCCACGTTGCCGGCGTGCACCATGTGGAGTCCCACCTGGCCGTCGGCCTCATCGCCGGCGACACCCGCCCCTCGGAGGGAGCCGGTCCGCACGCGGGGGACGACCGGCGCGCCGACTCCCGGCACCGGCACCTGGCACCCCACCGCTGACGCTGTCCGCACCGTAGAGTCGGGAGCCTGATCCCGGCTCCGCGTCCCCGCCGGCACCACGTCCTCTTCGGTGTCGTCCTTGCGGTGGTGCTCGCCGCCTGTGGAGGCCCGTCGCGTGCCCGGTCGCACACGACGACGACCGAGGCCGCTGGCTTGCCGACCACGAGCGCCTCGTCGCCGTCTCCCGGCGCTACGGCGACCTCGCTCCCCGAGCGCTCCGTGCGCGTCCCGGTGGTCGTCTGTGCCACCACCTTCGGCGTGACCGATACGACCACCACCACGACGGCGCCGGCCACCGCCGCCGTCAGCCTGCCGGCCGTCCTGACCGGCCACGTGGCGCTCTACCGGGACAGCAGGGACCTCGTGCAGGTCCTCGCCCCGGTCGGGTGGCAGTGCCGTGCCGGCTACGGCGCCGACGGGTCGGGCGGCGTGCAGGTCTTCCCGCCCGGCGCCACCGCACCGGCCGTCGGGGTCGGAAGCAGCGGCACGGCCCAGCCCTTCACACCGTCGTCGGCCCAAGGTGTGGTGGCGACCCAGACGTCCGGCTGCAGCGGGTGCGCCGAGGGCCAGGCCTGCCCGCTCTTCGCCACTGCCGGCCAGGACATGGAGAACGACCTCGGCCGCGGCTGTGCCGGGCTGAAGCCCGACGCCGAGACGGTGGACAGCCTGAGCCCGACGGCGGTGCAGTTCCAGGACCCGCCCGGCACGGCCGGGGACGGTGTCCCGTCGGGCGGCCCCTATGTCGCCCGTGGGGTCATGACCTACCGCAGTCACGATCCGAACGGCAGCTGGCTCGAGACGTGCACGTTGCCCTCCGACGACGCCGAGCTGTGCGCGGCGTCGCTGCAGCTGTTCTTCGGCGCCTACGACGCGCGCTGACCCGTTCCGAAGCTGGATGTCGGATGAGCGGGGGAGCGGACAGGGGGACGGCGAAGGGTCCCGGCGTCACGTTCCGGCCGCTCGCGCTCGAAGACCTCGATCAGGTGGCCACCTGGATGGTCGAACCCCATGTCGCCCGCTGGTACCTGCACGGGTCGTCGCTGCAGCGCGAACTGGC
>DASRBM010000215.1:0-2941 GCA_035653635.1 Acidimicrobiales bacterium
TTCGCCGGGTGCAGCACCAAGGAGCTCCGCGAGATCGGCCGTCTCGGGGCCGAGGTGAGGGTCCCGAGCGGCAAGGTCGTCACCGACGAGGGGGCGGCGGGCCGCGAGCTGCTCATCGTGATCTCCGGGCGGGCCACCTGCCGGGTCCGGGGTCGCAAGGTGGCGACCTACGGACCGGGGGACTTCTTCGGCGAGATGTCGCTGCTCGACCACGGCCCCCGCAGCGCGACCGTCACCGCCGACACCGACCTGGAGCTGCTCGTGCTCGACGGGCGCGAGTTCCGCCAGCTCGTCGACGCCTCGCCCGGCATCGCCTGGAAGTTGCTCGTCGCCATGGCCGAGCGCCTGCGCCAGGCCAACCGCTCGCTGTCGAACTGAGCGTCAGCACGCAATCCCTTGACAGCGTTTCGCCGGAGGCGCACGCTGTCGAACTCACTTCCGCGCGGAGTGGAGACCGAGGAGGACCCATGACGAGCCTATAAGTCACCGAGGAGATTCCCGGTGACGACGAGCACAGGAGGTGCTCCTCGTCATGTATACCGACAAGCGCCGCGACATGGCGCGTTCGGTCCTTCCCTCGCGGGCGCGCGCTCGGGCGCGTGCCGCACTCGCCGGGGTACGCCGCCATCACCGCCGGGCCGTCGCCCGGGAGCTGTACCGGTTGCGCGGGCCGCTCGACGACGCCAGCGTGGTCGAGTTCGACCTGGGCGTGCACGAGCGGTACCCCGACCATCTCGTGCGCGACGAGGTGCGGGCCCGCCGCGACGCGGACAAGGTGGCCCCGCTCGTGCGCTGGGCGGTGGTCAGCACGGCTCGGCTGCGCCTCGAGGACCGGCTGTCGCATCTGGCCGCGATGCTGCCGGCCGACCTCATCGGTGCGCATGCCCTCAGCCACCTCGGAGACCGGTCCGAGCTGACCCCTGACGGTCCCCACCGGTTCTGGTGGCACGGCCGCCGGGGAGGGAACGACGCCGATCCCGTGCACATCGAAGCGGAGACGATGGCGACCGTGCTCACCGCCGCCCTCGAACGCGAGCACGCCTACGTGAACCGGCTGCTCAAGGACCGCGGATTGCCGCCGCTGCAGTCGATCGGAGACGTGCAGAGGTTGGTCGAGGGCGTCCGCGCGACCCCGAGGGTGAAGAGCGACTGGCGGACCTGGGTACCCGAAGGCATGCTCGCCCTGCGTCCGGTCGTCGCCGCGCTGTCCGGGCGCGGGCGGTGACGGCAGACGCGTCAGTGGCGATCGAGGCGGCGCTCGAGCTCTGCCCGCACATCAGGCCACCGGCCGGTGACGACCGAGAACATCGCGGTGTCACGCAACATGCCGGTCTCGCCGACCGCATGCGAAGGCTGCCACTGGTGGAGCACGCCTTCGAAGGTGGCGCCCAGCGCGGCGATCGCTGCACGCGACCGCTCGTTGCGGGCGTCGGTCTTCAGGTCCACCCGCCCGACCGACCACTGCTCGAAGGCGTGCCCGAACAGCAGGAGCTTGGCTTCCACGTTGATGCCTGTGCGCTGGGCGGCGGCGCCCAGCCAGGTACCGCCCACCTCCACCGCGTAGAGCCCGCCGACCTCGGGCGCGTGGCGGAACGTCAGGTACCGCGTGACACCCACGGCCCGTCCGTCGCTCTGGCGGACCTGGGCGAAGCCCACGGTGTCGCCGCTCGCCACCGCGGCGAGGACGGCGGCCACGTAGGTGGCCGTGCCGTCGGGGCCTTGGGGCACGGTGGTGAACCCGTAACTGGCCCGGTCGGCGTCGGCGGCTTCGGCCAGGTCGGGCACGTGGCGCTCCTCGAGCGGTTCCAGGCGGACGACTCGTCCTTCGAGGACCGGCACGCGGTACATAGCGCCATGTTGCCAGCCCGGCCGGCGGGCCCCGTCCGTGTGCTCCCGCGCGTGGAGAGATGCGCGCGGCGCACCGACGATCAGAGCTGCGCGGTGGCCACGACCTGACCGTTGGCGTCGAGCAGCCGCGCCTGGCGCACGTCGGATCCCGTCACGTGGACGGGTACCGCCCACCATCCGACGCCGTTCGTCACCTCGAACGAGCCCAGGCGCACGACGGCCCCGTCGTTGCGCACGAGCTCACACGAGTAGCGGCCCGCCCAGGAGGGCCGGGCCACGCTCATGTACACCCAGGCGCTCGATCCCCAGTAGGCGTACATGTGGCCCACGGGCGAGCCGGCGGCGAAGAACGTGGCCTCCTCGAGGGGACCGGGCGCCTCGTGATCGGGTCCGACGGCCACGGTGGCGGACCCGCCCTGGGTCGCCTGGGACACGGCCCACCCGCCCACGCCGCCGGCGAGGAGGACGAGCCCGGCCGCCACCGCCACCCACGGCCCGCGCGCCACCCGCCGGCCGATGGCGACCACGGCACCGTTGCGTCCGCCGCCCGGGGCGGCAGCGGGCAGGGCGGCGAGCACGCGCTCCTCGAAGCCCGCCGGCGGCTCCACCCGTGGGGCCATGGCGACGAGCTCGTCGACCACCGCCGTCAGTTCGTCCACTTCCGACTGGCAGGCGGCACAGTGCTCCAGGTGCGCGAGCGCGGACGCCCGCAGCTCACCCGACAAGGTGCCCATCGCCAGCTCGGGCGCAAGGTCGCGCAGTTCGTCGCAGGTCATGATCCGGCCTCGAGTCCGACGAGGGCGACACGGAGCTTCCGCATGGCCGCGTGGACGCGGGTCTTCACCGTGCCCACCGGCACGCCCTCGATCTCGGCCACCTCGTTGCAGGTCATGCCGTAGAGCGAGGACATCACGACAGCTCTCGCCTGTTCCACCGGCAGCTGGCGCAGTGCCTGGCGGAGCCGGTCCGACCGGTCGTCGGCCACGGCCCGGGCCTCGGGGTCGTCGACGATGCCGGCGACGGTGGTGGTGAACTGCTCGGGATCGACGGGGACGCTCCGGCGGATGCGCACCGCGTCGATGGCCAGGTTGCG
>DASRBM010000216.1:0-9831 GCA_035653635.1 Acidimicrobiales bacterium
GGCCCACCCACAGCCACGCGTCGTAGAGGACCGGGCGGGGCAGACGCAGGATCGCGGCCGACGTCGCCGCCCGTGCCCCGACGCCGGCTGCACCGAAGGCCCGCACCACGTCCGCTCGGCGGTGGCCGGCGGTGAAGGCGGTGACCTCGACGGTGGGAACGGCGTCCGGCAGTACAGTGAGCAGCTGTGCGGTGTACCGGCCGATGCCCCCCGGTGACCGGTACAGGAGTTGCTCCGCGTTGACCGCCACTCGCACCAAGCGCATCCTCTCTGTGCAGCCGGTGTGCGACGGCGGCGGATCAGAGCACGCCCTCGTCGCGATGATCCGCCAACTCACGTCCGCGGGCTGGGAATGCCATGTGGCACTCCCCGGCCCCCCGGTGCTGGCCGACGAGTATGGCGCCGCCGGGGCCACCGTGCACGTCGTGCCCATGGCCCGGCTCACCACCAGCGGCGGGCCTGGACGATGGCCGCGTTACGCGGCCCGTTGGCCGGTGGCGGTGGACCGGCTCCGTCGGCTCGTACGGTCGGTCGATGCCGACGTCGTCCACTCGAACTCGCTGCACTGCTGGTACGGCTGGGCCGCCGCCCGGCTGACCGGCCGGCCCCACGTCTGGCACGCCCGGGAGATCGTCTTCCAGTCCCCGGCCGCGCTCGCCGTCGAGCGCTTTCTGACCGCCCACTTCGCCGACGTCGTCGTGGCCGTGAGCGCGGCGGTGGCCACACAGCTCCCCGGTGCCGACGTGGTCGTCGTCCTCGACCGGCCCGACCCGGCGCGCTTCGACCCGACCGCAGCGGGCGAATTCCGCGCCGCGATGGGCATCGCCGACGACGTGCCGCTCGTCGGCTCGGTGGCCCGCATCGACACCTGGAAGGGATTCGACACCCTTCTCGATGCCGTCCCCCTCGTCCGCAGGCGCCGGCCGGAGGTGGAGATGGTCGTGGCCGGCGCGGCCGTCCCCGGCAAGGAGCGGTACGAGGCCGACCTCCGTCGAGTGGCGGCCGACAACGGGGTGCACTGGCTCGGCCCGCGACGCGACATCGGTGCGCTCATGGCCGACCTCGACGTGTTCGTCCAGGTGTCGAGCGAGCCGGAGCCCTACGGACTCGTCGTCGCCGAGGCACTCGCCTCGGGCACGCCGGTGGTGGCCGGGAACGCCGGCGGCCCCGTCGAGATCCTCGCCCACGCGCCACCCGGAGCAGGGCGTCTCGTGCCGCCGGGCGATCCGGAGTCGCTCGCCGAGGCCGTCCTCGCACTGCTCCCGGACGAGCCGTCGAACACGCAGCGCCGCCGCTCCCGGCCTCCGCTCCTCGGAGCGTCGGCGGACGAGTTCCCCGCCCTCTTCGCCCGCGTCGTCGAAGCAGCCGCGTCGGGTGGTGGCCGCCCGTCAGGCGCTCGGCACCGGCTTCGCCACGCTCGACGCCGGTAGTTGCTGCCAGTTGGGACGCGAGACGTGCGTGGCCGATGCCGGAGCGGTGCCGAGCACGCTGTAGACGTTCTCCATCGCCCGAAGCAGCACGTCGGTCGTACCCGGCACCGGCGCGGGCAACAGGCCGCCGGGCACGAGGGGTGCGGAGGCGAGCTTGTTCACGAAGCCGGTGAACCCCATGTCGAGCACGCCGCCGCCGCCGGGCGCGGTGTACCAGGTGACGTCGGAGAAGCGTCCGGGTCCGCGGTTCGTGACCGGCGAATGCGCGAGGACCTCCACGTTCTGCGGGCCCGGCGAAGCCGCAGAGAAGCTGTCGTACTCCCCTTGCACCACGCCGGGGAGATGCTGGCCGTCGCGCAGGCCGGTGCCCTTCCACAACCAGCCCGAGGCCTCCGTCACGACGAGATCGGCGGAAGCGTCGATGTCGTTGTAGGTGCTGCCGATGAGCTCGCTCTCGTGCCACGAGGTCGGTGACGACGACCAGGTGATGGGGGTGGCGTGCATCGGGTCGTCGCGCGACATCGGGTCCTCGGCCGCCGACTTGTAACACACCTGCCACCGATTGGGCCCGACCGGCGAAGAGGCGAAGCGGATCGGCCGGTAGCAGGCGTTGGCGCCGAGGAAGCCAACGTTGACACCGCCGTCGCGGGCCTGCGCCACCCCCTGCCGCATCTCGAGCGACCAGTACTCGTCGTGCCCGAGGCTGAGGAGCGCGCGGTGCTGCAGCAGCAGCTCAGGCCGCTCGTGCATGTCGACGTCGGTCGTGTAGCTGACGTCGAGGCCCAGACGCTCCATGTCGTAGACGAGCGGCAGCTCGAGCCCGATGAAGTCCGCCGCCCCCTGTCCCCAGTCCACGGGATAGGGGCGGTCGAAGGAAACCGTCCTCGCCCGGTGGGCGAAGGTCTTGTTGCCGCCGACCTGACCGAAACCGAGACCGCCGGGCAGCCCCAGGTACAGGCTGTAGCCGCCCCACAGGTTGTACGCCTGCCACGTGGTGACGCTGTGCTGCACGAGGAACGCCGACGAGCTGTCGTCGTCGCGCACGCACAGCGGAACGTACTGCTGCTCTCCCCCGGTCCCGACGAGCTTCAGGAGGTACGCGCCCGGTACCCAGTCGCGGTCGATGTGCAGGGTGGTCGACGGGGCCCAACGGCACTCGACCGTGCTCGTCGGTGCGGTGACGACGGGAGCGGGCTGCGCGACCGCGGGAACCGTGTCCGACTGCCACACCAGGCGGCCCCCGAGACCTTGGTAGTACCCCATCCGGTACGCCTCAACGTGGAAGGCGCGGGACTGGGTGTGCACGAAGAGGACGATCTCGTCGCCGGGCTGGGCGCTGACGGCGCTGGCGTAGCCCTCGATGGCACGCGTGGGCTGTGCTCCGACGATCGCCCAGCCGAGCGTCCCGGGCTTGGCGTTCTCCTCGGCCACCCAACGGGCCGTCGGGACGACCACGCCGCTCGGAAGCGTCGTGAGCTGTGTCGGCGAGCGCACCGCGTGCGTCGGGGACCCGCTGCGGGCACGGCGTCCGGTGGCCGCATCCGCGTAGGCGATGCCGGCCGCGCCCAGCGCCGGCAGCGACGCCACCGTCAGCGCTCCCCGGAGGAACGCGCGCCGCGCCAGCGGGCGACCGGGATCCTCGGGGGGCACGGAGCGTCAGGGTACCGGGGCGGGGACCGGGCTCAGACGCGCCCGGATGCAGCCCGGTAGAGCGCGGCGAGGCCGGCGGCGCACGATTCCCAAGAGAACTGCGCCGCCCGCCGGCTCCCGGCGGCCACCAGCGCGGCCCGGCGGTCGTCATCGTCGAGGACCGAGGCGAGCCCGTCGGCGAGGGCGTCGGGGTCGGCGACGGGCACGACGACGGCGCCGTCACCGACCACCTCGGGTACCGCTCCGGCGGCGGTGGCCACCACCGGCACCCCGGCGGCCATCGCCTCGAGCGGGGGGAGCCCGAATCCCTCGTACAGCGAGGGGAACGCGAGCACGGCGGCGCCGGCGAGCAGCCGGGCGAGGACGTCGTCGGGGACGTAGCCCGTGCGCACGATCCTCGAGGCGAACGACGAGCGGTGGACGGCCTCGTCGAGCGGCTCGACCCCCCATCCCTCGCCGCCCGCGATCACGAGCGCGACGTCCGGGCGGGCCCCGGCGAGGCGATCGAAGGCCCGTACCAGCGTCGGCAGGTCCTTTCGAGGTTCGATCGTGCCGACGGCGACGATGTAGCGGCCCGTGCCGGCCGGAAGCGACACGGGTGGCGCGTCGGCCCGGGCTCCCGCGGCGCGACGCAGCCGATCGAGCGTGTGGGCCGGGATCCCGTGTGCGATGGCCCGGACCCGCGAGGGCTCCACCCCGAACTCCTCCACCACCTCGTCGGCCACGAACCTCGAAGGGGTGTGCACCCAGGCCCCCCGGGCGACGGCCTTGCGCACAAGCGGGCCGAAGACCCCGGCAGCGGGAATGGACAGCTCGGGGAAGCGGATGAATCCGATGTCGTGCACGGTCACCACCTGCACCGCCCGGCGGCTCGGTGGCACGACGAAGTTGGTGCCGTGCACGACGTCGACGCCGGGCACGAACCATTCGATCGGGGGGTACGGGGCGCGGCGCCAGGCAGCATGGAGCGGCCGCGCCGGCATCGGGCGCTCCACAGCGGCGATGCCGGCCGGGAGCACGGGTGCCAGTCGCCGGCGTCGCGGCCAGCTCACGGCGAAGGCCCGGAGCTCGAGCGACGGGTCGGTACCCATGGCCTCGAAGGCGCCCACGCAGAATTCGCCGACACCGGTGAGCGGCGCCAGGAGCGGTGTGGCGTCGACGGCCACCCGCAGCCGATCGTGCACCGCTCCCGGACCGGACATTGCGGCAGCCTTGCACATGGCCGTTAGCCTGGGTCGATGATCACGGTGCTGGCGGGTGGCGTGGGAGCGGCGCGGCTGTTGCGCGGCCTCGTGCACGTCGTGCCGCCGGCCGAGGTCACCGCTGTCGTCAATACCGGCGACGACACCGTGCTGCACGGACTGCACATCAGCCCCGATATCGACACCGTCATGTACACGCTGTCGGGGCGCAACGACGACGAGCGCGGTTGGGGACTCGCCGGCGAGACGTGGACGGTGATGGAGGCCCTCGAGGCGCTGGGCGGCGAGTCGTGGTTCCGACTCGGCGACCGCGACCTCGCCACGCACCTCTATCGCACCGAGCGGCTGCACCAGGGCGCGACCCTTTCGCAGGCGACGGCCGAGCTGGCGAGCGCACTCGGGGTCGGTGTGAGCCTGCTACCCATGTCGGACCGGCCCGTGCAGACGCGGCTGGTGCTGGCAGCAGACGGCCGCGAAGTCGGCTTCCAGGAGTACTTCGTCCGCCTCCGCCACGACGTGGAGGTCGCCGCGGTGCGGTTCGCCGGAGTCGAGACCGCCGAGCCGGCTCCGGGCGTGCTCGAGATGCTGCAGGCGGCGACGACGATCGTGGTGGCGCCGTCGAATCCCGTCGTGTCCATCGGACCGATACTGGCGGTGCCGGGCGTGGCCGAGGTGCTCCGGCAGCGTCGGGCCGACGTGGTCGCCGTCTCCCCCATCGTCGCCGGCGCCGCCCTCAAAGGACCCGCCGACCGGCTCCTGCGGGAGCTCGGCGAGGAATCGAGCGTCGTGGGGATCGCCCGCCGCTACGCATCTCTGGTGGGCACGCTCGTGGTGGACGAGGCCGACCGCACCCGCGCCGGCGCGGTGGAGGGTGCCGGCGTGGCCTGTCTCGTGGCACCGACCGTCATGCACGGACCCACGGAAGCGGCTGCGCTCGCCCGGATCCTCCTGCGTGTGCCGGCTCGACCGTGAGCGAGCTCCGGGTCTTCGCGGTGACGGGCCTCGGCGAAGTGGCCCGGGGCGACGACGTGGCCGCCGCCATCGTGTCGGCCGCGAGCCTTGAGGACGGCGACGTGGTGGTCGTCACCCAGAAGATCGTGTCGAAGGCGGAGGGGCGCCTCGTCCCGCTCGAGGAGGACGACGCCGCCGGCCGCCAGGCGGTCATCGCCTCGGAGTCGGTGCGTACCCTGCGCCGCCGGGGTGACCTCGTGATCACCGAGACCAGACACGGTTTCGTCTGCGCCAACGCCGGTGTGGATCTCTCCAACGTGGACCGGGGCTGGGCTGCGCTGCTGCCCGAGGACCCGGATCGCTCGGCTCGGCGACTGCGCGACGGCATCCGCGCCGCGGCCGGGGTGGAGGTCGCCGTGATCGTCTCCGACACCTTCGGCCGGCCCTGGAGACGTGGCGTCACCGACGTGGCCATCGGATGTGCCGGCATCGCCGCCGTCGTCGACCTGCGCGGCACCGAGGACGACCGTGGCCGGGTGCTCGTCGCCACCGAGGTGTGCGTCGTCGACGAGATCGCCGCTGCCGCAGAGCTCGTCATGGGAAAGGCGAGCGGCGTGCCGGTCGCCGTGGTCCGAGGCGTCGACCCGACATGGCTCCGGCGAGGATCGGTGCGCGAGGAGATCGTCCGCCCGGTGGCCGAAGACCTCTTCCGCTGACGGGGCCGTCACGCGGTTTCGTCGCGGCGAGGAGGGCGCTCAGGCCGGACGGGCCGCGATGTGGTCGACGACGGCGGCGACGCCGTCGCTCAGCTCCGTCCAGGGCCGCCAGCCCAAGTGCAGCCCGGCGCGCTCGGGATCGAGGGCATTGCGGCGGAGTTCGCCGGCCCTCGCCGGCGCGTGCTGCGGAGTGGCCGTGGCGCCCGTCTTCTCCTGCATCACCCGGGCGAGCTCGTTGACGGTCACCTCGTGGCCCGTCCCGATGTTGAGCACGAGACCTCCGCCCCGGGTGGCGGCCCGCACGAACGCGTCCACCACGTCGTCCACGAAGACGAAGTCGCGGGTCTGCTCGCCGTCGCCGTAGATGGTGACGGCCTCGCCTCGCAACAGGCGCTGGGCGAAGATGGCGACGACGCCGGCCTCGCCGTGGGGGTCCTGGCGGGGTCCGTAGACGTTGGCCAGGGCCAGCGCGCAGAACTCGAGCGAGTGCAGCTCGCGGTAGGCGACCAGATAGTCGATCGCCGCCTTCTTCGACACGCCGTAGGGCGACAGCGGCCGGTGCGGCTGCGATTCGCGCAGTGGCAGGTCGGAGGTGTCGGGGTCCCCGTAGAGGGTGCCGCCGCTGGCCGCGAACACGACCCGGCCGGCACGCGCCGCCCGGGCACCCTCGAGGACCCGCAGGGTGCCGAGGATGTTCACGTCGGCGTCGAACACGGGCCGCTCCACCGACACGCGCACGTCGGCCTGGGCGGCGAGATGGAACACGACCTCGGGTCTCCGGTGGGCCATGAGCTCCACCATCTCGCCCGAGCGCACGTCGATCTGGTGGAAGGTGAGGTCGTTGCGCTGGTCGGCGCGCGCCTCGGCCAGGTTGGCGAGGGAGCCCGACGACAGGTCGTCGACCACGTCGACGGCGTGGCCCTCGGCCAGCAGACGGTCGACGAGCGTCGAACCGATGAACCCGGCCCCGCCGGTCACCATGGCCCGCATCGCGCCCTCAGGCCGGCGCCGGCAGGCGGACGCCGTCGAGCTTGGCGCCCTCTTCCACCCGCACCCCGTCACCGAGCACACAGATCGGCTCCAGGCGTGCCCCACGACCGATCGACGCTCCCGGGCCGAGGATCGATCCCCGCACGACCGCCCCCTCCTCCACGGTCACCCCCGAAAGCAGCACGGCATCCTCCACGGTCGCCCCCGCGGCGACCCGTGCCCCGGCGCCGACGACCGAGCCCGTCACCACGGCTTCCGCCGACACCACGGCCCCGTCGCCCACCAGGCTGGCACGCACGTCGGAGGACTCGATCCGGCCCGAGCCGAGCGTCCACACCCCGTCGCCTGTCTGGTGCGCCCCGGGTGCGGGCGGTCCCGGCCGTCGGCCGCCGAGGAGATCCGCATGGGCCTGCAGATAGGCCTCGGGCGTGCCGGTGTCGAGCCAGTAGCCGTGGGACACCTGGGCATAGAGGGCGCCGTCGGCCACGAGCGCAGGGAACGTCTCACGCTCGATCGAGACCCGGCGTCCGAGCGGGATGCGGTCGAGCACCGCCGGCTCGAGCACGTAGGTGCCGGCGTTGATGTTGTTGGTGGGTGCCTCGTGGCGCGGCGGTTTCTCGACGAAGGCGACGACGCGGCCGGCATCGTCGGTCGGCACCACCCCGAAGCGCGACGGGTCCTCGACCGGGGTGAGGGCGATGGTGGCCAGTCCCCTGCTCGCCCGGTGGAACGAGACCAGACGTCCGACGTCGAGGTCGGTGAGCACGTCGCCGTTCACCACCACGAAGGTCTCGTCGATGCCGGCATGGCGGGCGGCGAACCCCACCGCGCCGGCCGTGTCGAGGGGTTCGGGCTCCACCGCGTAGGTCAGGCGCACGCCGGACGCGAGCGCAGCGGGGTAGGCACGGCGGAAGGCGTCGGGCTGATACCCGAGCGACAGCACCGCCTCGTCGATCCCGTGGGCGGCGAGCTGCCCGAGCACCCGCTCGAGCATGGGCACCTCGACGACCGGGAGGAGCTGTTTCGGGGTCGTGAAGGTCAGCGGCCGCAGGCGGGTGCCCTCGCCGCCGACGAGCACGACGGCTTTCACGGTCCTGAGGTGGTGGTCGTGGAAGATGTCGACGTCGTGGTGGTCGTGGCCGGCGCGGTCGTCGTGGTCGTCCTCGGCACCGAGGTCGTGGTCGTGGCGGCGGGAGCCGACGTCGTCGGCGTGGCCGGCACCGTGGTGGAGGTCGTCGACTGACCCGAGATGTCGTTGAGCATCGCCGTGATGGCCTTCGGATCGGGCTTCGGGATCGAGGCGCCCGAGGGCACGAAGGCGATGGTGATGAGCTGTCCGTTGGCGAACTTGACCGCCGTCGCGTCTGCCGGCTCGGTCGGGTTGTTCGATCCCGGGCCCGAGAAGCTCGGCCAGACCTTCACCCGGACGACCGCGGTCTTACCGGCGTCCGGGGTACCGGCCGGGCACTCGGTGCCGCTCCGGTAGGCGGTCTTGCCGGGCAACTTCAGGGTGGAGGAGGTGAGTTGCAACCCCGGGTACAGCTTCACGAAGCGGCCGAGGGTGGCGTTGTTGCCGGCGTCGGCCGCCTTGCTGGGTGCGATCTGGATGACGCCGTCGCCGACGGTGAAGAGGCCGGGAGCGGCGGTGGCCTGATTCGCGTTGGTCGGCAGGTTCGGCTGCATGGCGCCGCAGACGTCGATACCGAGCGCCGCGTACCAGTGGGTTCCGACGGCCGGCTGTGTCGCAGACGACGGGTGCTGGCGCTCGTAGCGGCTGTAGACGATGGCGGCCACGCCGAGCAGCACGATGAGCACGAGGCTCGAGTACCAGCGCACGGGCATGTGCCCGCGGTACGTCCGCCCGCCGCCGGTGGCGGCGGCGCGGGCCACCCACCGACCGGTGTCCCTGCGCGTCGCGGTACCTCTCCTGGCCATGATCGGGTCGCCACCCTAGTCGGCCGGGCGCGACGCCCCCATCCGCTCGGTCCACAGCTGCCGGCCCATCGAGAGCACCAGACGAACCCCCAGGACGAGGGCGACCCCGGGCAACGCCAGGCGCTTCCATCCCCGGGTGCGCCGGGCCGCGAACCGCAACGCCGAACGGTGATGGGCGGCCAGCATGCGGTACGGGTGGCGGGCGGTGGAGAGCCCCTGCAGGTGGGTGACCACGGCGTCGGGGACGTGCACGACGCCGTGTCCCGCCAGCCGTGCCCGCCAGCAGAGGTCGACGTCCTCCATGTACATGAAGTAGCGCTCGTCGAACCCGCCGAGCTCGCGCAGCACCTCGGCCCGGGCGAGGAAGCAGGCGCCCGACACCCAGTCGACGGGGGTCACCTCCGACGCCTCCAGGTCCGACATGCGGTAGCGGCGGCTGAAGGGGTTGTCCGGGATCCAGGTTCCGAGCAGGGCGTGCCCGGCCGCGTCGGTCCACGAGGGGAACCGCCGGGCCGAGGGGTAGCGGCTGCCGTCCTCGTTGAGGAGCTTGGGCCCGGCGATCGCCAGCGTCGGATCGGCCTCGAGCACGGCGGCCAGCCGGGCCAGGGCGCCCTCGTGCACGAGCAGGTCGGGATTCGCCACGAGCACGAAGGGCGTACCGAGCAGACGCATGCCGCGGTTTGCGGCGCGGCCGTAGCCGAGGTTGGCACCGGCGCGCACGAGCTGCACGCCCTCGTCCGCATGGACCAGCCGGTCCGCCGATCCGTCGGTCGAGGCGTTGTCCACGACGACGAGCTCGTCCACGCCCTCATGGCGCAACGACGCGATGCAGCGGAGCAGGGTGTCGCCGGCGTCGTGGTTCACGACGACGGCGCCGACCGCCGTCACGAAGCGATGCCGGCCGCGTCGAAGGCCCCAACCAGCCGCTGGAGCGCCTCTTCCCAGGCCGGGAGCGGG
>DASRBM010000217.1:0-5978 GCA_035653635.1 Acidimicrobiales bacterium
ACCGAGATCCTCGCCGCCGCAGCCAACCTGGCCCGGCGCCTTCCGGTGGACCGGGCCCTCGTCTGGTCGGCACGGCTGCGGTCGGCCGGTCTCGCCCCCTCGTGCCCGCTCGTGCACCTCGCCCGCTGCGGCGACGACGTGGTGCTTCGTGCCCGCGCCGCGGCCACCGTGGTGACGGCCTTCGGCGACCGGTCGGTGGTCGACGCCTTCGCCGTAGCCCTGGCCGAGGCCACCCCGGCACAGCGCACCACCATCGTCAACGAGGCACAGGCCCTGTGTCCCGAATTGCTCGCCGGTCTGGAGCAGCCGGCCACGGATCCCGAACCGGTGGCTGTGGCGCCGGCGGGCGACGGCGCCGTGCGGGTGAGCATCGTCATCCCCTGCTTCAACAAGGCCGAGCTCACCCTGGCCTGCCTGCAGAGCATGGCCGCCCACCCGACGAGCGTGCCCCACGAGATCATCGTGGTGGACAACGGCTCCCACGACGCCACCACCCAGCTCGGTGGGCTCCAGGACGAGCGCTTTCACGTCCTGCGCAACGAGGAGAACATCGGCTTCGGACCGGCCTGCAACCAGGGCGCGGCCACGGCACGGGGCGAGTACGTGCTGTTCCTCAACAACGACACCCTCGTCACCCCGGGCTGGCTCGAGCCCCTCGTCCATGCGCTCGACGAGGACCGGCACCTGGGCGCGGTGCAGCCGAAGCTCCTGTATCCCGACGGTCGCCTCAACGACGCCGGCGGCCTCGTCTTCGCCGGCGGGGACGCCTGGGTCTACGGGAAGGGCGCCGCCGACCCCGACGCCCCGCCCTTCGACTGCCGGCGGGCTCCCGACTACGCGTCGGGCGCCTGCCTGCTCGTGCGCCGCCGCGCCTTCGACGAGGTCGGTGGCTTCGACGACCGCTACGCGCCGGCGTACTACGAGGACACCGATCTCTCCTTCGCCCTGCGGGCCGCCGACTACGAGGTGCTCTACGAACCGGCGTCGGTGGTCGTCCACGTCGAAGGCGGCACGGCCGGCACCGACGTGCACGTGGGTCTCAAGCAGTACCAGGTGAGGAACAAGGAGCGCTTCGTCGAGAAATGGGCCGACGAGCTGAGCTGGCGCCCGGCCATGGACCCCACCGTCGTCGAGGCGTGGGCGCACCGGGCCCAGGGCGGCTTCGGCCCGGGCGAGGCGCGGCCGGCCGACGCCGCTGCGCGGACCTGGGCGGACGCCCGTGTCGCCGCCCAGGAGGCCCGGCGCATCCTCGTGGTCGACCCCTCCATGCCCGTGTACGACCGGGCCTCGGGCAGCCTGCGCCTCTTCACGCTGCTGCAGTGCCTTCGCGCCGCGGGCCACGAGGTCACGTTCTTCGCGGCAGCCGGCGGTGAGCGCCGCTACGCCCGCGAGCTCGGCCGCTTCGGCGTCGCCTGTTACGGCGCCGACCCCCGGCGCTTCGCTCCGGGCACCCTCTACAGCGACACCTACTGGCCCCCCATCGACCGGTTGCTCGCCGAGCGGCGCTTCGACACGGTGATCGTCGGCCCGTGGGACACCGCCGAGATGATGCTGCCGGGCCTGCGCCGCGTCGCCCCCGACATGCTGCTCGTGGTCGACACCAACGACGTCCACTTCCGCCGCCTCGAGCGCGCCGCCGAGCTGTCCGAGGACCCGGCCGCCGCGGCCGAGGCCCGCGAGACGAAGCGCCGGGAACTCGCCGCCTACGGCCTCGCCGACCGGGTCGTGTGCGTCACCGACGAGGACGCCGACGCCGTGCGCGGCGCCCTCCCCGGCGCGGACGTGGTCGTCGTCCCCAACGCCCACGGCCGGCTCGACCCCGGCCCCGGCTTCGCCGAACGCCAGGGCTGCCTGTTCGTCGGCAACTTCAACCACCTCCCGAACGGCGACGCGGTGGCCTGGTGGCAGGAGCAGATCGGCGAGCACCTCGGGCGCCTCCTTCCCGGATGCGGGCTCACGGTGGTGGGCAACGACCCGACCGGAGCGGCCGCGGCCCTGGCCGGACCCGGCATCGAGGTGGTGGGCACGGTGGCCTCGACCCTTCCGTACCTGCACGCGGCGCGGGTGTCGGTGGCACCGCTGCGCTACGGGGCGGGCATGAAGGGGAAGGTCGGCGAGGCGCTCGCCGCCGGGCTGCCACTCGTGGCTACCTCCATGGCCGCCGAGGGCATGGGACTCGTCGACGGCGAGCACGTGCTCGTAGCCGACACCGCCGAGGACTTCGCCGCCGCGGTGGCCCGCCTGCACCAGGACGAGGAGCTGTGGAACCACCTGCGCGCGGCGGGGCGGGCGCATGTCGAGGCCCACTTCGGGCTCGAGCGCATGCGCCGTGAGATCGAGCCCCTGCTGGCCCCGGCGCGGCCGCGCAGCCGGGCCGAGCGGCGCGGCACCGGCGCACTGGCCCGGCGCTGAGAGCGTCGGCACCATGAAGGTCGACTGGCTGGTCGTCGGCGCCGGACTGAGCGGCACCACCCTGGCCGAGCGCATCGCCACCGAGCTCGACCAGCGGGTGCTCGTCGTCGACCGCCGGCCGCACGTGGCGGGCAACGCCTACGACGAGACCGACGACTCGGGGGTCCTCGTCCACCGTTACGGGGCCCACATCTTCCACACGGCTTCGGAGCGGGTGTGGGACTACCTGTCGCGCTTCACCGACTGGCTCCCCTACCAGCACCGGGTGGTCGCCGACATCGACGGGAAGACGGTGCCGCTGCCGTTCAACCTGACGTCGCTGCGGACGCTGTGGAGCGGCACCGAGGGCGAGCGGGCCGAGACCCGGCTCATCGACGCCGTCGGCTACGGCGGGCGGGTGCCCGTGCTCACCCTGCTCGAGCACGACGACGCCTGTCTGCGGGCCCTGGGCGAGTACGTCTACGAGAAGGTCTTCCTGCACTACACGATGAAGCAGTG
This sequence comes from Acidimicrobiales bacterium, assembly GCA_035653635.1. Classification (GTDB taxonomy): domain Bacteria; phylum Actinomycetota; class Acidimicrobiia; order Acidimicrobiales; family UBA8190; genus DASRBM01. The sequence continues at coordinate 2,911 of DASRBM010000217.1, forward strand.
GGGCCAGCGTCCCGAGGAGATCGACCGGGCCGTGACCGGGCGGGTCCCCGTGCTCGTGTCGCACGACGACCGCTATTTCCGCGACCTGCATCAGGGCATCCCGGCCGACGGCTACAGCGCCCTGGTCGAGCGCATGCTCGACCACCCGAACATCGCGGTGGCGACCGGCGTCGACTACCGCGAGGTCCTCGGCCAGGTGCGCTTCGACCGCATGGCCTACACCGGCCCCATCGACGAGTTCTTCGAGGGCCGGTTCGGGTGGCTCCCCTACCGGAGCCTGCGCTTCGAGAACCGCACGCTCGACCACGACCGGCACCAGAGCGTGGCGGTGAAGAACTATCCCGGCGGCGAGGCCTTCACCAGGGTGATCGAGCACGCCCACTTCCGCGACGAACACACGGGCCGCACGACCATCACCTACGAGTACCCCGAGGCCTACGAGCGGGAGCGCAACGAGCCCTACTACCCGCTTCCCAAGCCCGAGACGCACCGGCTCTACGAGCGCTACGCCGAGGCGGCAGGGGCGGTGGCGGGCACGGTGCTGTTCAGCGGGCGGCTGGCCGAGTACCGCTACTACGACATGGACCAGGCCGTGGCCCACGCGCTGGTCGCCTTCCGCAACTTCGTGCAGTCCCATCTGCGCGACCCGGCGCCACGCCGGCCCGAGACCCTCGAGGAGGTCGCGCCGTGAGGATCCTGCACGTGGGATGGGGATATCCCCCGCAGTGGATGGGTTGCGGGCCCGTCGTCTACGTCCACACGCTCGCTCTGGCCCAGAAGCACGCCGGGGACGTGGCCGTCGTGGCGGTGGCGAGCGACCGCACCGTCGACGGTGCTCCCTACGCGCCGGCGGTGGAGAACATCGAGGGCATCCCCTACGTGCACCTGCAGAACCGCCCGGTGAAGATGCACGACTTCTGGAACCCCGGCCGCGAGGCCTCGGACCCCGCCTGCGAGCAGGCCTTCGCCCATCTCCTGCGCGAGGCCCGGCCCGAGGTCGTCCACATCCACAACTTCGTGGGCCTCTCCTTCGGGATCGTGGACGTGGCCAAGGAGTTCGGCGCCCGGGTGGTGACCTCGCTGCACAATTACTTCCCGGTGTGCAGCCGAGACGACCTCTTCTTCGGGGACGTGGAGCGCTGCGGGGGCCCGCGGGAGCGCTCGTGCTCGAACTGCCTGGGCACGCTCGAGGGCGACGACGCCTACCGCGCCCGTCACGGCCGCGCCGTCGGCGCACTCGACGCCTGCGACGTCCTGCTGGCCGTGTCGCGGCGGGTGGCCGAGATCTACGGGGCCCAGGGGGTGCGTACCGACCACATGGCGGTGGAGCACATCGGCTCGGTGACGGCCGAGCGCCTATGGGCCGACATGGGTCGCCGGCGGGTCGAGGACGCGAGGACGGGCGCCCGGGCGGACGGCCCGCTGCGGGTGGCCTTCTTCGGCAGCCCCACACCCCGAAAGGGCGTCGTGTCGTTCCTGCAGGCCGTCCGGCAGCTCGGTGCCCCCGAGCAGGTGGAGGCCCAGCTCTACGGCGGGTTGTCACCCCAGACGGCCGCCCACCTCGAGGGACTGGTGCAGGCCATGGACCCGGCCCACGCGACGCGCCTCAGCCTGCGCGGGGGCTTCTCCCACCCCGACCTCCCCCGCATGCTGGCCGGTGCCGACGTGGCCGTGCTGCCGCCGCGCTGGGAGGACAACGGTCCCCAGACCGTCCTCGAGTCGCTCGCTGCCGGTGTGCCGGTCGTGGCCACCCGGCTGGGCGGGATCCCGGACTTCGTGGACGACGGGGTCAACGGCATCCTCGTGGAGGACGGTTATCCCGAGCAGCTCGCGGCCGCCATCGACAAGCTCGCCGGGGACCGCTCGCTGCTCGCCCGGTTGCGCAGCGGGATCCGCCCGCCGCGCACCATGGAGGAGCACCGCGTGGCGCTCGCCGACCACTACATGGCGTAACGGCGGGGTTCTCACACACCGTGGGTGACGGCCGGGATTTCGACATCCCGGCGCTCAAGTCCCCTCCCAACTAGCCGAAAACTCTTTGAGCGCCAGGACGGCGCGACGCCACGCGGCCATGGACTCGGCCACCGCCCCCAGTGTTGGTGAGAGGTCCATGCCCCGAGGCCGCCCCCATGCCTAACCGTCGTGTCGGGATGATCGGCGTCCCTGCCGCGGTCGTGGCCATCGTCGTCATGCTCGTCGTGCCCATGCCGACGTTCCTGCTCGACGTGCTCATCAGCCTGAACATGACGGGCGCGGTGGTCGTGCTGCTCATGACCATGCACGTGAAGCGGCCGCTCGACTTCTCGACGTTCCCGTCGGTGCTGCTCGTCTGCACCATGTTCCGCCTGGCGCTCAACGTGAGCGCCACCCGGCTCGTCCTGCTCCACGGCTTCGCCGGGCAGGTCATCAACAGCTTCGGCAACTTCGTGGTCGGCGGTCAGCTGGTCGTCGGCCTGGTGGTCTTCCTCATCCTCATCGTCATCCAATTCGTGGTGGTGACGAGCGGTGCCGGCCGCGTGGCCGAGGTGGCGGCCCGGTTCACCCTCGACGCCATGCCCGGCAAGCAGATGGCCATCGACGCCGACCTGAACGCCGGGCTGATCGACGAGAAGACGGCCCGCCGGCGCCGCCAGGAGATCGCCGACGAGGCAGACTTCTACGGGGCGATGGACGGCGCCAGCAAGTTCGTCCGAGGCGACGCCATCGCCGCAGTGGTCATCACGGCCATCAACCTGATCGGAGGGTTGGCGGTCGGCATCGTCCAGCGGCATCTGCCGATCAGCCAGGCCACCCACACCTACAGCCTGCTGTCGGTCGGCGACGGCCTCGTGTCGCAGATCCCGGCACTGCTGCTGTCGATCTCGACCGGCCTCGTCGTCACCCGGGCCGCCACCGACGACGAGGACTTCGGCACGGACCTCATCGGCCAACTCCGGCACCAGCACCGGGCCCTGCGCGTGGCCGGAGCGGTCATGATGACCCTCGCCATCATCCCGGGGCTGCCCCACATCGCCTTCATCGTGGTGGGCGGGCTCATCTGGTTCGCCGGCAGCCGGGCCAAGGCCTCG
>DASRBM010000218.1:0-3894 GCA_035653635.1 Acidimicrobiales bacterium
CGGTGAAGCCGTCCTGCCACCAACGGGCGTGGCGCTCCCACAACGCCTCGCCGCGGCTCGTGTCCTTCGCCGTCATCGGGTGCCCCTTCCCGGCCCGTCGCGGCGTGCAACCTACCTTCGCCCGGCACGGCCCTCCGCGGCGCCGGTGACGACTCGGGTCTTTGTCCGGACGAAGGACAGGACCTAGGGCCCTACGAGCATGTGCGGCGCTTCTGGTTGGCTGAGAAACGGCCGGCGGGAACGGTCGAGGAGGACGGAGCATGCTCGAGCTCACGGCACTGGTGGTGACGGCGGTGGCCGAGACGTGCGAACGTTACGGCGCGCAGTTCGGCGGCGAGCTCGACCTCACCTGGCGACACTACGACGGCGACCCGGCCACCCTGTGGCTGCTCGAGGTGCGCCTCGCGTCGAGCCCGTGGCTCGAGCGGGCCAGCATGGTCGCACTCATGGATTTCCCCGAGCGCGTCGCCGGCTTCGCCAGCGTCTACTAGACGCGGCCTTCCGCACCGCCGCACACCTGCGGCACAGCGGACGCGGCGCATGCGGACGGTAGGAGAACGGTATAGACCCGGGTGCGATGGCCGGCCACAGCGTGCGCATCCGACGGGCGTATGACGAGCCCGGTGGGCGTGACGGCGCGCGCGTGCTCGTCGACCGCATCTGGCCCCGGGGGGTGACGAAGGAGCAGGCCGCGCTCGACGAGTGGATGAAGGACGTGGCGCCCTCCACCGCCCTGCGCAAGTGGTACGGGCACGACCCCGAGCGCTACGGCGAGTTCCGCCGCCGCTACCGCCGCGAGCTGTCCTCGGGGGCCGGTGCCGAGGCACTCGGCCGGCTCCGCGACCTGCGCGGCAAGCGGGCGGTGACCCTCGTCACGGCCACCAAGGACGTCGACATCAGCGGCGCCAAGGTGCTCGCCGAGCTGCTCACCGGGAGTAGCCGGTGAAGCGCTGGTCGATCCCGGCGGCCAGCTCGCGCACCACGTCTGCGGCGCCGGCGACCGCCCGCACGGCCGACACCGACTCCCCGGCGTAGAGCGCCATCGCCCCCACCGTTCCTTCGGTCGTGCGCGAGGGCGGGATGGGGGACAACCGGGGGATGGGCATGCGGGCGCCGTCCGGCGCCGGGGTGAAGCCGACGTCGTCGCCTGGGTGCGCTTCGGCGGCGCGCACGCTGGCGGCGAGCACGCGATGCGGGGCGTCGGGCCACAGCACGGAGAAGGCCGTGGTGAGCACGGTGTCGTGCGCCTCCGCCGTGACCAGGGCGCGCTGATAGTCGGCGTGAGCGTCGGCTTCGGCCGTGGCCACGAAGCGGGTCCCCACCCGCGCCGCCGCCGCACCGGCGGCCAGGACGGCGCCCACGTCCTCGGCCGTGCCGATACCGCCGGCCGCCACGACCGGCACCCGCACCACGCCCAACACCTCGTGGAGCAGGGCCGTGCGCGCACTCGTGCCGCGCACGTGACCGCCCGCCTCGACTCCCTGCGCGATCACGAGGTCACAACCGGCGTCCTCGGCCGCCTGTGCCTCCGCCAGTGATCCGACCTGCCACGCGGCGAGCGCGCCGCCCGCGTGCACGAGCGCCACCAGCGACGCGTCGGGCTCGCCGTAGAAGAATTCGACCAAGGGGAGCAGCTCGGCCGCCACCTCGACCGCGTCACGATCGAGGAAGGGCATGAGGAAGTTGATCCCGACGGGCCCGTCGGTGCGCGACCGCAGCTGCTCGACCGTCCCCCGCAGCGCGTCGGCGCCGGCGGGCATCCCGAGCATGCCGAGCGCGCCCGCACCGGTGACGGCCGCGGCCAGCTCCGGCCCGGCGACCGAGCCCATGCCGGCCTGCTGCAGTGGCAGCCGGCACCGGACCAACTCGGTGAATGCGGTCGGCAATCGAGCCCGCCCCGTCCCGCCGTCCTACAGACGGGTGAGCCGCCAGCCCGGTCCCGGACCGGGGACGGCGGCCGTGGTCTTGAGCGGGATGTCGACCACCTTGGAGCCGGTGTCCACCTCGAGCGTGCCGACGACGGCGCCGGCGGCGACCGGTCCCGACAGCCGGTGGGCCTTGATGTGGCCCTGCAGCTCCAACCCGGGCCAGGCGAGCACCTGGGGCGCGTCGGGTGCGGTGACGGTGACGTGCGAGCCCCAGGCGGTGGTCACCGTCCCCACCGTCTGCGTCGGCGACACGAGCGGGACGGGCCGCACGGCCGCGAACGCCGCCTGCACGAGGGTCTTGGCGTTGGCGAGGACGGTCGTGATGGGACTGACACCCTGCTGGCCGAGCAGCACGCCGATGACCGACACGGTCTGGCCGGACACCGCCTGCTGGGCTTCGAAGAGGAAGCACCCGCCCGCGGCCCCGTCGGTCCCGGTCTTGATACCGATGATCCCGTTGTGGCCGAGGTCGTAGTCGTAGTTGTAGAGCAGCCCGGCCTCGGGCAGCGTCGCCTGGGGCATGCCCACGATCGACTTGAACACCGCGTTGGCCATGGCCGCCTGGCCGAGGCGCACGAGGTCGACCGCGCTGCTCACCGTGGCCTGGTCGAGCCCGCTCGGATCGGTCATGTGGGTGGCGGTCAGGCCGAGGTTCTTCGCCGCGGTGTTGGCCCTGGCCACGAAGGCGTCGGTGCTGCCCATGTCCCACTGGGCGAGCAGAATCGCCATGTCGTTGCCCGACGCGATCAGCAGGCCTTCGAGCGCCTGCAACTCGGTGATGGTCTCGCCCGAGGAGACCTTCACCTCCGACTGCTGCCCGGCCGCGCCGGCCTGATAGGCGGCGACGACGGAGTCGGGCACGGTGATGGTCGGTCCGGTCTGGCCGAGCGACAGCGGATGGTCCTGGAGCACCACGTAGGCGGTGAGGACCTTGGCCACACTGGCGATGGGCACGGCCTGGTCGTCGCCGCTCGTGCCGACGAGGCCGACGCCGGGCAGCGAGACCGCAGCGGTGCCGCCGGCCGGCCACGGGATCGCCGGCGCCTGCCCGGGCAGCCGCAGCGACGTGAGCGCGGCGGGCGCGAATGTCGGACTGGGCACGCCCCGGAACCACTGCACGGCAACGAAGACGACGATGACGACCACGACGAGGGCGACGAGGTGGCGGAGACCGAGGAAGGTCGGGCCGCCCCAGCCGCGTCGGGACGGTGCCAATCCGCCGCTCCCGGCGAGCGGGATCCGGCTGCTCAGCGCCTGGAGCCGCTGCTGCGAACCCCCGCGGCTGTGGGCGCCTCTCGTGGGAGTGAAGATGCGTCGCGCCATCGGCGACGACAGTACAGACCCCTGGTGCGGGCGCGGGACGCGTCGGCGGGCGAGTCCTGCGTTGTCGCGGTGTTGTCCCCATGCCACGGTCCCCCTGCCAGGGCGCACTGCTCCATGGGTCGGGATGGCCCCCTGCCGGCCGGGCTAGGGCAATAGCCTTCGGCGTCGATGGCGGGGTTGCTCCAGGTCGAGGGGTTGCGCCGGCGCTTCGGGAGCGTCGTGGCCCTCGACGGGCTCACCTTCGACGTGCCGGCGGGTGAGGTCGTGGGGTTCCTCGGACCGAACGGCGCCGGCAAGACCACGACGATGCGGGCGATCTTCGGGCTCACCGACCTCGACGGCGGCACCGTCCGGTGGAACGGCGCGTCGGTGAGCCAGGCCGACCGGCGGGCGTTCGGCTACATGCCGGAAGAACGCGGTCTCTATCCCGGCATGCTCGTGGGGGAGCAGGTCGAGTATCTGGGACGCCTCCACGGCCTGAGCAGGGCCGAGTCAGCGCGGGAAACCGCAGGCTGGCTCGAGCGACTCGACATCGCAACGCGTCGGGGCGACAAGGTGGAGACGTTGTCGCACGGCAATCAGCAGCGCGTGCAGCTCGCCGCCGCACTGGTGCACGCGCCGGAGCTGCTCGTCCTCGACGAGC